>NZ_LOHE01000094.1 GCF_001559865.1 Abyssisolibacter fermentans | reverse complement strand
TATAAGAGACCGGTCCTACTCTCCCAGGCAGTCACCCACCAAGTACCATCAGCGTTAAGAGGCTTAACTTCCGTGTTCGAAATGGGAACGGGTGTGACCCTCTTGCTATAGTCACCAGATTTTTTTGGAACAAGATACATTCTAACATGTTTTTAGTCATTTGTAAAGAGTAAATTTATCAAATAACTAATTTTTTATGTACCTTCAAAACTACACAGAAATCATTTTGGTCAAGTCCTCGACCTATTAGTACCTGTAAGCTAAAGACATTGCTGTCCTTACACCTTAGGCCTATCAACCAGATGGTCTATCTGGGGTCTTACTCCATAAAGGAAGGGAAATCTAATCTTAAGGGGTGCTTCGCGCTTAGATGCCTTCAGCGCTTATCACTTCCAGACTTAGCTACTCAGCTATGCTCTTGGCAGAACAACTGATGCACCAGAGGTCTGTTCATCCCGGTCCTCTCGTACTAGGGACAACTCCTTTCAAATTTCCTGCGCCCACGGCGGATAGGGACCGAACTGTCTCACGACGTTCTGAACCCAGCTCGCGTGCCTCTTTAATGGGCGAACAGCCCAACCCTTGGGACCTACTCCAGCCCCAGGATGAGACGAGCCGACATCGAGGTGCCAAACCTCCCCGTCGATGTGGACTCTTGGGGGAGATAAGCCTGTTATCCCCGGGGTAGCTTTTATCCGTTGAGCGATGGCCCTTCCACTCGGAACCACCGGATCACTAAGTCCAACTTTCGTTCCTGCTCGAGATGTATCTCTCGCAGTCAAGCTCTCTTGTGCCTTTACACTCTACGCACGATTTCCGTCCGTGCTGAGAGAACCTTTGAGCGCCTCCGTTACTCTTTTGGAGGCGACCGCCCCAGTCAAACTGCCCAACTGACAATGTCCCAAGACCGGATTCACGGTCTATGGTTAGAACTTCAGTATTACAAGGGTGGTATCCCAAGGTTGACTCCACCAAAGCTGGCGCCCTGGTTTTCTTGTCTCCCACCTATCCTGTACATATAATACCAAAATCCAATATCAGCTTGCAGTAAAGCTCCACGGGGTCTTTCCGTCCTGCCGCGGGTAACTCGCATCTTCACGAGTACTACAATTTCACCGGGTCCCTTGTTGAGACAGTGCCCAAATCGTTACACCTTTCGTGCGGGTCGGAACTTACCCGACAAGGAATTTCGCTACCTTAGGACCGTTATAGTTACGGCCGCCGTTTACTGGGGCTTAAGTTCGCCGCTTCGTCATAAATGACTAACGCTTCCCCTTAACCTTCCAGCACCGGGCAGGTGTCAGCCCCTATACTTCATCTTTCGATTTAGCAGAGACCTGTGTTTTTGCTAAACAGTCGCTTGGGCCTATTCTCTGCGGCCGGTTGAGGCTTTTGTCAGCTAGTGACTAAACCTCCTCCGGCACCCCTTCTCCCGAAGTTACGGGGTCATTTTGCCGAGTTCCTTAACAAGGGTTATCCCGCTCATCTTAGAATTTTCATCCTGCCTACCTGTGTCGGTTTGCGGTACGGGTACCAATATACTCGATAGAAGCTTTTCTTGACAGCGTGGAATCAGCTACTTCGCTACTTATTTTTCGCTCCCATTCGTATCTCGGAATTGTTTTTACGGATTTGCCTATAAAAACTTCCTACTTACTTAGACACACTCAACCAACGGTGTGCTTAGCCTATCCTTCTGTGTCACTCCATCTCTCAATCATATATTGGTAGTACAGGAATTTCAACCTGTTATCCATCGCCTACGCTTTTCAGCCTCGGCTTAGGTCCCGACTTACCCTGAGTGGACGAGCCTTCCTCAGGAAACCTTAGGCTTCCGATGGGTAGGATTCTCACCTACCTTTCGCTACTCATGCCAGCATTCTCTCTTCTGCACAGTCCACCGCTCCTTACGGTACGACTTCAACCCGTGCAGAATGCTCCTCTACCACTGC
>NZ_LOHE01000093.1 GCF_001559865.1 Abyssisolibacter fermentans | reverse complement strand
TACAGCATATTATTCAAAGTTATACGAATAATCAGGGTTTAAATAGCTTTTTCTAATTTATTATCTTTAAATAAATTTCTTATACTAAATTATAACATTTTATATAGTTCTTATGTAGAAAATAAGCTAAATATATAATAATTAAATGTTTTTTTATGAATAATATGGGTTTAATAAAATAGTTACAATTAATGTATAGTTGGGTAGTAATAAAATATAACTTATTAACTAAAAATAAATTAAACTAACGTAGAGAGGAAGTTAGTATAAATGATTAATATACTTGGTAATTTAGCTAATAGAGTTGGTATAATAGTTATTCTTGCTTTTGCTTTTTCAAGAGTTAAATTATTTAGACAGTTAATTTCTAAAAAGAATATTAGCTATAAAGATAAATTTATTCTTTCAATATTTTTTGGATTGTTTGGCATAATCGGGACATATACTGGTATACCGACAGAAGGAGCGTTAGTAAATTCCAGAGTGATTGGTGTATTTGTTGGTGGGTTATTGGGAGGTCCTTTTGTAGGAATGATATCAGGTATAATAGCAGGTGTGCATAGATGGGCAATAGATATTGGAGGGTTTACAGCACTTAGCTGTGCGATTTCTACTATAATAGAAGGAATTTTAGCAGGATTAATTAGCAAGAGATTTTACAAAAAAGAAAATAAAGGATTATATGCACTACTTATGGGAGGATTAGCTGAGATTATTCAGATGATAATAATACTATTGATAGCAAGGCCTTTTTCAGCAGCACTTTTACTTGTACGAATAATATCAATTCCTATGATTGTTGCAAATGGAATTGGAATATCTATATTTATCATTATTATTGAAAATATATTTAGTGAGGAAGAAAGACGAGCAGCTTTTCAAGCTCAAAGGGCATTGAAAATTGCAAATAAGACCTTGAAATATTTGAGAAAAGGATTTAATGAAGAAACTGCTACTAAAACAGCACAGATAATTCACAACATGACATCTGTTGAAGCGGTGTCAATTACTAATAGAAATAAAATATTAGCACATGTAGGTATAGGAGAGGATCACCATAGACCGGGAAATAATATAAAAACACAGCTAACTAGGGAAGTAATTAATAATGGGAATTATAGACTAGCTCATTATAGTAGTGATATAAGCTGTAATTACAAAGGATGTAAACTAAAATCAGCAGTTATCGTACCTCTTAAAGGTGAAAATAAGACAATCGGAACATTAAAGCTCTACAAGACTACTGAAAATTCTATTACAAAGGTTGATTTAGAATTAGCTTTAGGATTAGCTTCATTGTTTTCTACTCAAATAGAACTTAGCAAGATCGAAATTCAATCTAAATTACTAGCAAAATCTGAACTGAAAGCATTACAAGCTCAAATAAATCCTCATTTTTTATTTAATGCTATAAATACTATAGTTTCATTTACAAGAACTAAACCCGACAAAGCGAGAGAGCTTTTGATACATTTAGGATCATATTTCAGAAAAAATTTACAACAAATAAATGATATTGTTGATATTTCAAAGGAGATAGAACATATAAAGTCTTATTTAGAGATAGAGAAGGCAAGATATGGAGATAAACTAAAGGTTAATTTTTATATAGATGAGAATGTAGAGTGTATTTTACCACCTCTAATATTACAACCTATTGTAGAAAATGCAATTAAGCATGGGATAATGGGAAAATTAGATGGAGGAACTATAGATATAAGGATTATAGATATTGTAAATGAAACCAAATTGATAGTTGAGGATGATGGGGTGGGAATGAGTGAGGAAACTTTAAGTAATATATTTATTGAAAATCCAGAAAAAGAATCTATAGGCTTAGTAAATATAAATAATAGACTCAAAAATAAATATGGCGATGAATATGCTCTTAATATCGATAGTGAAATAGGTGTAGGTACTAAGGTGACTATGAAGATACCTAAAGAAAACGAGGAGGTGTAAAATGATAAGCTGCTTAATAGTAGATGATGAGGCACCAGCTAGAGAAGAACTTAAATTTCTGATAGAAGAATTCGAAGATGTCAATGTAGTAGGCTTAGCTAAGCATGGATTAGAAGCTATTGAGTTGAATTCAAAATTAAATCCAGATTTAATATTTTTAGATATTGAAATGCCCAAAATTGGTGGAATAGAAGTGGCTGATACTATTATTAAGTCTGGTTATAACCCTATAATAGTTTTTGTTACCGCATATGATGAATTTGCTTTAAAAGCATTTGAAGTAAATGCTATTGATTATTTGTTAAAGCCTATAATTAAAGAAAGACTTAATAAAACTATAAATAAAATAAGAACCATGAAAAATAATATTTCGAGGAATGAATATGATTTAAGTAAGTTATTAACAGAGATGAAGGAAAAAAACTTCAACATAAATAAAATTACTCTATATAAGGATGGAACGCTTATACCTCTGAGGCAAGATGAAATAGTTTATGCAACTGTAGAATTGAAACAGACAATTATTATCTCTACTAGAGGAAGATATGAGTATCCCAATACTTTAAGCTGTTTTGAAGAAAAAATGAATAGTAAAAATTTTTTTAGAAGTCACAGAAGCTTTCTAATAAATCTTGATTTCATAGAAAAAATAGAACCTTGGTTTAATAGCACGTTTATAATAAAGATGAAAAATTGTGAAGATAAAATTCCGGTTAGTAGAGGTCAAGCTAAGGAATTTAAGAAGATTATGAATATAACTTAACCCCTGATTATTTATATAATGCCCAAATAATATGCTGTATAATTTTCTATGAATAATCTGGGTTTTATGCATTTTAGAAATATATATTGCAGCTCAAGTACAAATTTATGCATTTGGGCAGAACTTTCTCTCAGAGTTAAAAATTCCATTTATAATTAAGACATAATAATACGAGGAGGGGAAGTAATGGTATCATTTATAGTTTCTATTATAGTTTTAATCCTAGGTTATTTTACGTATGGTAAGTTTGTGGAAAAGGTTTTCGGAGTAGATGAAAATAGACCAACACCAGCTGTTGCAATGAATGATGGTGTCGATTTTGTTCCATTGAGCTGGCCAAGAATTTTCTTAATCCAATTTTTAAATATAGCGGGACTTGGACCGATATTTGGAGCAGTAATGGGTGCTTTATTTGGACCAGCTGCGTTTTTATGGATTGTATTTGGAAGTATTTTTGCTGGTGCTGTTCACGACTATTTTTCAGGTATGCTTTCAATAAGACATGATGGTAAGAGTATTTCAGAAATAGTAGGAGTATATTTAGGTGAAAATGCAAGAAAAGTTATGAGAGTATTTTCAGTAGTTCTTTTAATATTAGTTGGTACTGTTTTTATGACAGGACCTGCAAAGCTTTTAGCTAGTCTAAGCTTGGGAGGATTAAGCAGTGTTAGTATTTGGTTAGGTATAATAATTGTTTATTACTTTTTAGCAACTATCCTTCCAGTAGATAAGGTTATAGGAAAGATATATCCATTATTCGGAGCAGCTTTATTAATAATGGCAGTTGGTATTGGAAGCATGTTAGTAATTAAAGGATATAGTATTCCTGAAATATCTTTGACTAATCTTCATCCAAAAGGCTTACCAATATGGCCGATGCTATTTGTAACAATTGCTTGTGGTGCTATTAGTGGTTTTCATGCTACTCAATCACCAATGATGGCAAGATGTATTTCTAATGAAAAATATGGTAGAAAAGTATTTTATGGTTCAATGATTTCAGAGGGTATTATAGCATTAATTTGGGCAGCAGCAGCTATGACATTCTTTGGTGGAGTTTTTGGATTAAATGAAGCTATAGCAAATGGTGGAGCAGGTGGAGTTGTTAATAATATTTCTAGAAACTTACTTGGACCTATAGGAGGAGTGTTAGCAATGCTTGGTGTTATCGCTTGTCCAATAACTTCAGGAGATACAGCTTTCAGAAGTGCAAGATTAGTTATTGCTGATGCTATAGGATATAAACAAGGAGAAATAAAAAACAGATTGATTTTAGCATTACCTCTTTTCGCAGTAGGTTATGCATTAACTAAAATAGATTTTAGTATAATTTGGAGATACTTTGCATGGTCAAATCAGACACTAGCAACGATAGTACTTTGGGCAACAGCAGCTTATTTGATAAAAAATAAAAAATTACACTGGATTGCAACATTACCTGCTACATTTATGACTGCTGTATGTACGACATACATTTTACAAGCACCTGAAGGATTTAGACTATCTATAGGCATATCTTATCCAGTTGGAATAATTACAGCTATTACATTATTAGTAGTATTTCTTATAAAATTTAAAAAATAGATAATTAAAAAAATGATTGCAGAATATTTTAACTATTATTTTGCAATCATTTTATATATAATTTATAATAAAAGACACAGATATGAAATCATGGGTTTTAAAAGCTTTTATTCAAATAAAAACTATATTCTTTTTAATTTTATTTTACATATGATTTTTTATATCGTATATGCACAAAGAAGAAATATCATGGTAAAGGAAGGAGTATAAAAATGTTTAAAAAGATGAGAAAAAAATCTAGAGAAGTTTTTGATGAGCTGATAGAAGACATTTTAGCTAATGGTGAGTACGGTATACTATCAACTATTAGTGAGAATGGATATCCTTATGTTGTACCACTAAGTTATGTTTATTATGATAGGAGTTTATATTTTCATTGTGCACTGGAAGGGCATAAGCTTGAGAATATAAATAGAAATAGTAAAGTGTCTTTTTGCGTTGTTACAGATACTGAAGTAATCCCAAATAAATTTAGTACCAAATATAAAAGTGTGATAGCTTTTGGGATTGCAAGTGAAGTAAAAGGCGATTTAAAACAAGTAATTTTAATGGAACTTATTAAAAAATATTCACCTGATTTCTTGGAAAATGGGAAGAAATATGTGGAAAAGGCGAAAGACAGTACAACAATTATAAAAATTGATATTAAACATATGACTGGGAAATCAAATCAATTCGATTAGGTTGTAGCTTTGAACAGTTAAATATAAATTTTTTGAATGGATGTTTCATATATTGAGACATCCTTTTTAGTGCATGATGAAAATAACAATTCTTTATAGGTTTTTATTTTTTTTATATTTGACTTAATCTAAAAAAATATATATTATGTAAGTAGTGATATTAATTTTATAAGGAGCATCTTGTTATGTATCGTCCAATTTAGAAAACAACCAATTTATTTTTAGAAATTACTTATTTACTATTATGAGCTAATCAATTCGATTAAGCTTTTATTGGTGTAAGTTTTTTTGTTATATAAATTCGGAGGTGTTCTAAATTGAATAATAGGAAAAATATTTACTTAATGTATGTAATTATTTTTTTACAAGGTTTTGTTTTTTATGGTCCCGTAGCTACACTATATAGACAAGCTAGGGGTCTTTCTATGTCTGAAATATTTCTTATAGAATCTATATCGTGGATATTAATGATTGTTCTAGAAGTTCCATGGGGATTGTTTTCAGATAGATTTGGTTACAAAAAGACGTTGGTATTTGTTAATGTATTATTTTTAATATCGAAAATAGTATTTTACATTGCTAGTTCTTTTATATTATTTTTACTTGAAAGAATTTTATTGGCGATAGTATTTTCTGGTTTGTCAGGTTGTGACACAGCCCTTATTTATTCATCAATTGAAGAAGATGAGGTTCAAAGTGTTTTTGGTAGATATAGTGCTTTTGGGACATTGGGATTTTTATTAGCTTCGATATTGTCATCATTTATAGTAGCAGTATCACTCGATTATACAGCTTTATTCACTATTTTTCCGTATGCACTGGCAGGAATATTAACATTATTGCTAGACGAAGTGAATGGTGATAGTAAAGTAAAACCGAAATTCAAAGAGAGTTTCAAACAAGCTTTTAATGATAAATCAATAATTCTTTTTGTTATTTCTATTGCATTAATTATTGAAGTTTTCCAATCAACAACTGTTTTCTTAAATCAAGCTCAATATTTAAAAAGTGGCATTGACGCTAAATATTTTGGTGTTATTTTAGCTGGAATACAGCTAGTTAGACTTTTCTCGGTAAAATCGAATTATTTAAGTAAAAAGTTAGGTAATTGCAAAGCTATAATACTATTATATTTTTTAGTGACATTATGTTGTATAGTATTAATATTTACAGCTAATCCAATTGTGAGTGTTACAACAATTGTATTAATATCATTTAGTGTAGCAATGATAGGTCCAATAGAAATAGAAATTAAAAATAAAACTATTAGAACATCAAATAGAGCTACGATATTATCTATATATTCTATGGTAGCAAGTTTAATAGCTTCTATTTCAAATATTATAATAGGAATAACTGCAGAACAATCCTTGGAGATGGGATTTAGAACATGTTCAATGATGAGTATTTTAGCATTTATATTGATGATTGTATACTTTAAATTAGTTAAAGAAAAAATAACTAAAATGTAGCTTATGTCGAAATGGGTAATGGGATAATAATAAAATAAAAATATAAAATAACCATGAGATTGTAATGATATCATGGTTATTTATTGCTTCAAAAAAGTTTATACTAATTAAACAGGAGCTTCAGCAGGTAGACAAATAAGTCTCCCCTCAACGAATTCTCCTGGAGCCATTTCAGGATTCAATTTTAACATATCAGTGGCTGATACAACAAATTTTTCTGCTATACTTGATATAGTTTCACCACTTTTAATAATATAAGTTCTATTATTTGGACAAGGTTTACTTGGTTTATATGGAGGAGTACATATTTGCATACCTACTTGTAAATTATCAAAATCAATACTTGGATTTGCTTTTTTTAAAGCATTATATGATATATTATGCATATTTGCTATTGTGAACAAAGTATCTCCTTCTTTAACTGTATGAAATTTACCATTAGGACATTTTACTTCCTGTTTAGGAACACAAATCACGCTACCAATCATTAAATTGTACGGATTAACAAATGGATTAAAGAATAATAGCATTGGTACTGTTATATTATATTTAATTGCTATTTTATATAGAGTATCTCCCGGTTTTATAGTGTATTTCATTGTTCCTTTGGGGCAAGGTATTCTATACATTATTGAAAACACACCTTTCTTTATAAAACTTGTAAATCTACATAAAATTAATGAGCTAAAGATTTTGTTTTATATAATTATGGTATGTTTATGAAATATAATGGTGATTTAGGGTGTGTATTCTAAAAATAATCTTATATATCTTACGTAAAAAATATGCAAATTTAAGAAGTATATTATAATTAATGCTTATCAAATAGTAGGTAATAAATTAAAGGATAAACAAGATTTTGTTTCTTTATATTTTTAAAAAATAGGAACTACTTTTATGCTTCATATAATATTATTTTATCTAATAGATATATAGAATTAACTAGTTCAAGTATTCTTTCTTCATTTACTAATTCTATATGTTTATGATAGTATTTTTCATCATTAACAATGTTATCAAGAATACATTTAGCTTTGTATGTTGAATATTTATAGTTAATATCTCTATTTTTATAATAATCCATTTTAAGCTTGTTAACACCTTTTCTTATATTATAGTCACCTATTTTATTTTTTTGTACGTATTGTAATATATTATATAGAACATCTTTAATCTCTTCTATATTTTCTTTACTTGAATTAATGTAAATGTATAAATGACTTAATGCTTCTTCAGTATATGAATCTATATAGCTCTGAATAGCATAAACTAATTTCCTTTCACCGCGAAGTTTAGTCATTAGAACAGAATTTAAATTATCTAGCATTATAGATTTGAATACTAAATTGTCAAAGTAATACTTGTCTAGAATAGATGGAGTTTTGATTCCTATTAATAAATTTCTAATTTTGCTGTTTTCATTACTTAAGTTTATCTTGCTATTTAAAACATTAGAAATCCAATTGGTATTTAATTCACTTTCTTTTTTATTAATATTATCTTTTTTCAATAAAGTTGAGAGTTTATAGATATCTTCTTGAATCATATTTTCGTTGACGTCTCCAACAACACATAGTGCCATATTTTCTATAATATATCTTTCCCTATAAAAATTCATAACATCTTCTTCTTTTATTTTTGATAATGTTTCGTTACTACCTAATACCGGTAACGAATAAGGACCTTTATATGCTTTCATTAATAAATCAGTAATATATTTGTGCGGAATACTTCTATTAAATCTCAGTATTTCCTGGTTTATTATGGACACTTCATCTTTTATATCGTTGAAAGTCACATCAAATATTGATAGTACACTCAAAATATCAAAGCAGTAGCAAAGTGAGTTTTTTGAACATAAGAGTTTTATTGTAACATACTTCTTTCCTGTTATTGCATTATAGTTAATACCATACTCATTTATTATACTAATATTTTTCAATTGACTTATTTTCTTAATTAAAAGATGCTCAATTAGGTGAGCTGTTCCATTGATTTTTTCATACATGGAACCTGCTTTTATAGTCAAAGAGATTGATATTGTCTTTGTTTTTGAGATTATTATACTTGTTTTCAGACCATTAATTGTTTTATTGCTCATTATTATTATCCTTTCTCTTATGAAATTAATATACCAATTATAGGTATTATAACATATTTTATTTAATATTTACAACAATATTACAATATGTTACAATATAACAAGTAAGGGGGTGGATAATATGGTAAATACTAGCGAAGAAAATATTTTTACTATTGACCAAGAAGAAGAAGTTTCAGTAATTGAAGTTATGTCAAATGCATTTCACTGTAATCCATAATTAATGAGATAAATTATTAAAGAGTAATAAATATTACTCTTTAATAATTTACAAATAAAAGATGGGAGGGGATAAAAGATGAATTTTGGTGTTTCTGTATTTGAAAATTCAATTCTTCATGTTCATGAAATCAATCAAGATGATTTCTTACATAATTATATATACAGCTATATTCCTGTACTCTTACCAAGTTCCTATTATGCAATAAAAGATAATTATGTTGATGACAAGGGGAAGATTGGAAAATTCTTCATTAATCGTTTTCCTATAGATAAAAAAGTGATTATGCGTGATAATGATTACCGATTACTATTTTATAGAATTAATGGGGAGCAACAAGAGTTTATTGAGTTTCTTGAATCAGATAGATTTGATATTGAAGATTTACATTATAATAACAATATTATTAATTTATTATTTGTATTAACTAAACAAAAAACTGTGTATTGGGTTAAAAAAGAAAATTATTCAAAAGATTTAATTGTTGCATATAATGAGTATCTTAAATCTAGTTATTTATCAACAAATCAGGCAGTAGAAATAATGGCTCGTTTTAATACTTATAAGTATGGTATATCAAATTTATATACACCAGGGCAAGTGTCAATACTTACAACAAATAGATGTAATGCTGCTTGTATACATTGTTATAGGCGAAATAGCATTCATAAGGAAGAATTACTTGATACAAAAACAATTCTGAAGTTCATAGATGACTTAGCTTCTTTAAGTGTTACCAGTATTAATTTATTAGGTGGAGAACCTACATTGCGTGAGGATTTAAAGGATATCATTAAAAAGTGTGTAGATAAAAATATCTTATTAAAAATTACAACAAATGGTGTAAAATTGGCAGATGAAAATTTTGTAGAAAATTTAATAGATGTATGGGATAGTTCTTTAGTATACTTTCAAATCAGTGTAGATGGGATTGAAGAAATCCAAAATAAATTACGTCCAGGAGCGAGTTGGGAAACATTAATTAGAGCATTTGAAAATTTAAATAAGTACAATATGAGATGGAATACCAATAGTGTTGTGACAAAGCTATTATACCAAAATTTAGAAAATTTTATTAAAGTGTTAAATCAATATGACGTACCCCAAATTAGGTTTACTATGTTAAAAAGATGTGGTGATGGTAATGAATATGAAAATATGGTATTAACTGATTACGAAATTAATGAAGCGAAGAATTTAATAGACCAGTTAAGTATTAAATACAATCAAAATGTAATAAATGGACTAAGAAATCCAATATTTATAAACCAAAATATTCCTTCAAAACATTTAGATAGTGCTTATCATTCATGTAATGCTATGAACTATCAGTTTACGTTAAGTTATAATTTGCAATATTTACCATGCGAGTTTTATGAACCTTTCCCAGAAGCTTGGGGAGAAAGCTATGAAGATATGTCAATATTTGATTTTTGGCATAAATCTGTTTTAGCAAAACAATACAGGAAAATTGAATTAGTAGGCAAATGTAATGATTGCCAATATAATCTTTATTGTACTAAAGGATGTCCTGCTGAAACATTAAGCATTACTGGAGATATACGAAATAGTTCTCCTTTATGTTGGTATGATCCAAGCAAAGAACGTAATGAACAGTTAGAATTACCTAGATAATAAAATTAAATAAAAGTAAGAGGATGATATTGTGGGGGTTAATTTAAAAAATAACCATATTTTTTTCTATTCTTCTGATAAAGATAGATATTACTTAATTAATTTACATACTAAAAATATAAAAAGGATAAGTAAGTCTGTGTCTGACTTGTTAGAATTGTGTAATGGTAAATTAGAAAAAGATCAAATTATAAGTGCCTATGATGATAATATAAAAGATCAAGTGAAAGAGATTATAAACACTTTGTTTATTAAAGGTGTTATTGAAGATGTTAATTTAAAGCAATTAATGCATGATTCTTGCTATATAGAAAATTTAATTCCAAAATTTGAGACGATTTATTTGAATATTACATCAAAATGCAATCTCAGATGTAATTTTTGTTCATCTGGCAAAATTGTAGAAAAAGAATATATGAATATTGATGACTATGTGAAAATAGCAGAACAATTAAATATGATTTATATTAAGAAGCCCGTTATCTGTATTACAGGTGGAGAGCCATTAGTATATAGTAGTTTTTTTGAAATTGCAAATATATTTATAGAATATGGATTTAAGGTTTGTTTGTTGACTAATGGTACATTAATTAATCAAAACAATTATAGATGTTTTCAAAAATTTTCGGATATTGGCATTAGTTTAGATTCATTAGATGAAAAAGATCATGAGTTTCGAAGAGGGAATATTGCTGGCTGTTACAAAAAAGCAATTAAAGCTATAAAATTACTTAGTTCAATAGTAGGACCAAAAGTGTGGATTCAAACTACAATAGACAATAAGAACCTTAATAAAATGGATGACATTGTTAAATTTGCAGATGTAAACAAAATATATGGTGTACGTTTTGGTGTCATGCATTCGCTCGGCAAAGGGGAAAATGATACTTCTAATTATTTAATTCCTGAAGAATTTGCTCTCTATTATAAAAGATTGTTAGAGCTAAAAAATAAATTTCCTAATTTAAAGATCAATGAATCATTTTCAGCAAATACATTTAACGAGAATATTATTGAAAACAGTAAATGTAGAATACAAAACTCATGTTTAATTAATCATGATGGTAGTATGTCTGTTTGCCCAGGTTTTCTTAAAGAAAGAGATTTTACAGATATAAAATTAAGTGACCATGACTTTTTAACAGTTGTAAACAATAGTAAATTAATCAAGTATTTTAAAAATCATACTTTAGAGGATTTAGATGAATGTGCTAAGTGCGGAATTAGATACTATTGCTATGGTGGATGTAGAGGCGAAGAGGCTGTTTGTACTAATGAAAAAAAAGAGAGGATGATACTATGCTTAGAGAAAACATTGATATAAATTCTATACCAAATAAATACTTTGATATCGTTTATCATGAAGATGGCAAAATTAAAATGTTGACTACTGATGGATTGATTGTTATAAGTTATATAGTCTACCTAATATGGAAAGAGATAAATGGTATTAATTCAATAAATGATATTGTAGAAAAAATAAAGAATAATGAAGTTGTAAAAAACCTTGACGAACTAAGCGTTGAGGAGAATGTAAAAAAGGTGATTGCTTATTTTATTGAAAAAAACATGATCACAGTGAACTGGAAAAATTTCAAATTAACTTAAAGTATATCTGTAAGGGGGTAGTATAATGGATGTTCTCTTTATAATTCCAAACACCGATAGACCGAATCTTCAGAAAAGGGGTTTATGTCCTCCAATTGGATTAGGGTCTTTATGTACTGTTTTAAAAAATAATAACTATACGTCGAAAATAATTGATATGTATGCAAAGCCGTGTACAAAATCTCAACTAATTAAGCAGATAAAAGATATATCGCCGAAATTTATATCTCTTTCAATTATGTTTTCTGAATCCAAAAGGGTTGCAATTGATATTGCAAACGAAGTTAAAACTCAATTTCCTAATATACCAATACTTATAGGTGGTGTAGACGTAACTTTTAGAGGGATAATGTATCTTAAGGAATGTGAATCTATGGATTATGGCATGACTTATGATGGTGAAATAACTATTATAGAATTATTAAAAGCTTTAAATAACAATAAAGATATTAGTGAAATTGAGGGTTTAATATATAGGGAAGGTAATAATATTATTAGAAATAATGATCGTAAACCAGTAGATATTAATTCTTTACCTACAATAGATAGGAGTTTTTTTGAACTAGATTACTATGAATATCCCTACACTATGATGACAAGTAGGGGATGTCCTTATTCTTGTATATTTTGTGGTGGTGGTGCGGTAAGTAGAGGTTATCATATAAAGTCTTTGAGTAAAATTGAGGATGAGATAAAGAGTATTGCCCAAATTATTAAAGCGAGAGGAGACGCTGATGATCATCATTTAATATTTTGGGATGATGCATTTTCAGTTGATTCAGATAGAGTTATTGATATTGGTAAACTTGCATATAAATATGGTTTAAAATGGGGTGGACAATGTAGGGTTAATGAATTAAGCCTTGAACATTTAAGTGATATGAAAAAATATAACTGTCAGAAATTAAACTTTGGTGTGGAAAGTGGAGATGAAAGAGTATTAGAAAATATAAAAAAGAGTATATCGCTTGAAGATGTTATTAGAATCGCTAAGTACTGTTCAGAAATAAAGCTAGCTGCTAGTTTTAATTTTTTGTTACCACATCCATCAGATACAGAAGATAGTATAAACAAAACTTTAGAATTTGCTTCCAAGCTTAATGAATTAGATTATATCTCTATCTCAATTAATTTGTTAACACCTTTCCCAGGTACTTATATGTATGAAAAACGTTATGAATTAGGCATTAGGTTTCTGACAGATGATGAAGCATATTTTCATTTCAGAAATCCTGTTTTTGAAACAAAAAATTTAGACATGAATACGATTAAAAAGTATACTGCAAAAGCTTTACTTTTAGAGTCAAAAAGTAAACAAGATAAAAAAAGATTGAATATTAAATATTGATGAAAGACTAACTATAAGAAGTCAATAAAAATAATAGAGTTGATATTTAATAAAAATGCATGTTAAATAAACTTGTAAGCTTACAAGAAAAAGAAATTATTAATAAACCCAGATTATTCATAGAAAATCAAATATTCTACTGCATCCTTTTGATTATAACAAGGCACAAATTGTTTCTCACCTCTATAGGTAGCGTATATCGATTATATTTAACAGAAGGTGCGCAATCTTGCGTCTTGTTGAAACGGTGTGTTGCAATTACTACCAAATTGCTTTCGCTGTTATAAGATATCCATTAAATTCTCGACATACCAATTCGGTATGCCTTCGAATTCACTGAAATCTTCTAATTCAGAATTATACAGCATACTATTCAAAGTTATATGAATAATCAGGGATAATTTTATAAAAAATGAAAGGGGTATATTA
>NZ_LOHE01000092.1 GCF_001559865.1 Abyssisolibacter fermentans | reverse complement strand
AAGTGGTGGTCGATGACTTAAAAGAGGTTCTATCAATTAATTTAAGGAGTGAGGGAATATTGAAAAAAGCACTATCAATCATATTGGTGATATTTTTGCTGTTTAATATGACGATTGTAGGATTTGGACAGGAGAACATAGGAAAATCAGAGGGATTTACAGACATATCAAATCATTGGGCAGAGGAGACAATATCAAAATGGATAGACAATAATTTAATAGATGGATATTTGGATAAAACCTTTAAGCCTAATGGAAACATAACAAAGATAGAATTCATAACATTACTAAACAGAATCTATGGATATTATAAAACATCAGAAGAAAATTATATTGATGTAAAAGAGAACGACTGGTACTTTGAAGAAGCAGCCATCGCAAGAGAAAATGGATATATGTCTTGGTATACAGAAGATGAACTTTTACCAAATGTTAAATTAACAAGGCAAGAGGTATGTGCCATATTAGCAAATATCCTTCAACTTAAGTCATCAGAAGAATTAGCTGAAATAGAGAAATTTTCGGATAAGGCTACAATTTCACAGTGGAGCAAAGCTTATATGGATGTAGTAGTTGGAAGTGGCTATATGAATGGCTATCCAGATGGTAAATTAAAACCATTGGGTAACATCACAAGGGCAGAGACAGTTGTAATGCTAGATCAAATTGTCGGAGAAATGATAAGTGTAGCTGGAACATATGGACAAAAAGAAGAATCAAGAACAGTAGAAGGGAATCTGACCATTAATACAGAAAATGTAGTGCTTATGAATACAGTCATAGAAGGAGACTTAGTATTAGCAGCAGGAATAGGGGATGGAGATGTAGATTTAGAAAATGTAACAGTACAAGGAAAGACAATCATAAATGGTGGAGGAAAAAATTCGATAACAATAAGTGACAGTCAATTAGGTGAAGTTATTGTATATAAAAAAGGTGGAAAAATAAGAGTAATATCTAAAAATAGTATAATAGAAAAGCTTAATCAGCAAACATCTGGTAAATTGGAAGGTGACTTTGAAGATACAATTATAACGCTATTGGGCGCAGATGAAATCCTTGATATTGAATTTGAAGTAGAGCTTGACGGTATATTTGGAGAAATTATTGTAGAATCAACAATGGCAATAAAAATATCAGGAAAAGAAAAAATTGGTAAAACAACAGTAAAAGAAGGTTCTGAAGGTACTAGTATATACGTAGAAGAAGGTTCGGTAGTAGGTCAAATTGAATTTAACGCAAAAGCTAATATAACAGGACAGGGAGAAATTAGAAAAGTAATATTAAAATCTGATGGAGTTACGATAGAACAAGAAGTAAAAGAAAAACAAGTAGCTAGAGGAGTAGATGGAAGCGGAGTAAAAGAAAAAAGAACACGTTCAAAAGGTAGTAGCAGTGGAAATAACTCAAAAAGCAGTGAAAAAGTAATAACAGCAACAACAATAGGAAGCTTAGATAATGGAAACATAATAGATGTACCACATGGGACAAAAGTAAGTGAATTAAAATCAGCATTAACAGTATCAGCAGATGCAAGTGTAGAAATATTAGATGGAGCAGGAGGAAATGTAGTAGCAGATCAAGCAAATACAGATGTAACAGAGACGATGGCAATAGAAGTAACAGCAGAAAATGGAAGCAAAGCAGAATATACAATAACAATGAAAGTACTAAGTACAGAAAAAGCAATAACAGCTACAAATATAGGAAGCTTAGATAATGGTAACATAATAAATGTACCACATGAAACAAAAGTAAGTGAATTAAAATCAGCATTAACAGTATCAGCAGATGCAAGTGTAGAAATATTAGATGGAGCAGGAGGAAATGCAGTAGCAGATCAAGCAACAACTAATGTAACAGCGACAATGAGAATACAAGTAACAGCAGAAGATAAAAGCACAGCAGAATATACAATAACCATGAAAGTACTAAGTAAAGAAAAAGCAATAATAGCTACAAATATAGGAAGCTTAGATAATGGAAACATAATAAATGTACCACATGAAACAAAAGTAAGTGAATTAAAATCAGCATTAACAGTATCAGCAGATGCAAGTGTAGAAATATTAGATGGAGCAGGAGGAAATGCAGTAGCAGATCAAGCAACAACTAATGTAACAGCGACAATGAGAATACAAGTAACAGCAGAAGATACAAGCAAAGCAGAATATACAATAACAATGAAAGTACTAAGTACAGAAAAAGCAATAATAGCTACAAATATAGGAAGCTTAGATAATGGAAATATAATAAATGTACCACATGAAACAAAGGTAAGTGAATTGAAATCAGCGTTAACAATATCAGCGTATGCAAGTGTAGAAATATTAGATGGAGCAGGAGGAAGTGCAGTAACAGATCAAGTAAATACTGATGTAACAGCAGCAATGGTAATAGAAATAACAGCAGAGGATAAAAGCGCAGCAGAATATACAATAACCATGAAAGTACTAAGTACAGAAAAAGCAATAATAGCTACAAATATAGGAAGCTTAGATAATGGAAACATAATAAATGTACCACATGAAACAAAGGTAAGTGAATTGAAATCAGCATTAACAATATCAGCGTATGCAAGTGTAGAAATATTAGACGGGGCAGGAGGAAATGTAGTAACAGACCAAGCTGACACAGATGTAACAGCGACGATGGTAATAGAAGTAACAGCAGAGGATAAAAGCAAAGCAGAATATACAATAACAATGAAAGTATTAAGTACAGAAAAAGCAATAACAGCTACCAATATAGGAAACTTAGATAATGGAAACATAATAAATGTACCACATGAAACAAAGGTAAGTGAATTGAAATCAGCGTTAACAGTATCTGCTTATGCAAGTGTAGAAATATTAGATGGAGCAGGAGGAAGTTCAGTATCAAACCAAGCAACAACAGAAGTAACAGCAGCAATGGTAATAGAAGTAACAGCAGAGGATAAAAGCAAAGCAGAATACACAATAACCATGAAGGTACTAAGTGCAGAAAAATCAATACTATCTACAACAATTGGTTATCTAGATAGTGGAAACGTAATTGCTGTACCATATGATGAAACAGTATCAGATTTCAAATCAGGATTAACAATATCAGCAGATGCAAGTGTAGAAATATTAGATAGCACAGGAGGAAATGCGGTAGTAGATCAAGCAACAACAGTTGTAACAGAGATAATGGTAATAGAAGTAACAGCAGAAAATAAAAGTATATCAGAATATACAATAACAATGGCTAGAGTTCCAGATGATTACGTGATGAGATGGAAGCTGAATGGCAATTATGATGAAGAAACAGGAAATTATGACTTGACATCTTCAGGAACACATAGTTTCGATGGAGATTCTAAAGAAGGTACTAATAGTTATTATTTAGATGGCAGTAGTGAATTGTATACATCTACAAATTACTCGCCAACAGTTAATGAGCTTTCAATTAGTCTATGGATGAAAATTGAAGCGGGTATGGAACAATTTGATCCTTTAATAGATTATGCGGATGGTTATGTAAGTGTTTTTTATGAGGGAGAAGGAAAGATACGAGGTTCAGTACATGCCACATATTTAATTGAAGTATCAGAAATAGAAAATAACGTATGGTATCATGTTGTTTATGTATGGGATGGAACTTATCTTAAAATGTATATTGATAATGTATTAAGAGAATCAGACAAAAAAGTTGACGTTAATGGTAACCCAATTAGTATTGAAAACTTTAACGATAATTGGTATCTAGGTGGTTGGTCTGGTGTTGATGATTATTTCTGGAAAGGATATATTGATGATGTAATAATATTTAGTCGAGCATTAACAGAAAAGGATATCTGTAATATTTATAATTCATATACAGAAGAGTAAAGAGTGAAATATAACTTATTTAGATAATTATTACACCTAAAGTTTTCATCTGATTTATTTGGGCATTACCACAAAATTTCAGGAAGTAAGTATCTTCAAGATGATTTAAAAAGGGTTTCCACTTTCTTATAAATAAAAAAGGGAATAAGTTTATACTTGAAAGAGGAAATCCTTTTTTAAAAATAAAAACAAGGGGGAATTTTTATGTCAGAACCGTTTATCGGAGAAATAAAGGCAGTAGGTTTTGATTTTGCTCCAGTAAATTGGGCAAAATGCGAAGGTCAAGAAATTTATATTAGTCAAAATCCAGCTCTTTATGCATTAATTAGGGCATACTATGGAGGAGATGATCGAGTAAGGTTCAATTTACCAGATTTAAGAGGAAGGTGTCCTGTTGGAGGGTATAGATTAGGAGAACGTGAAGGTTATGAATATACAATATTAAATCATCAATATTTACCATCTCACAACCATACGTTCGATAGTTCAAGAGTTAAACTAAAAGCATATTCTGGGGCAGCTAATTTATGTGATTCAACAGACGCCGTATTTGCGCATTCGCAAACCAAACAAGATACGCCACAAGGAGTATATTCCTATACTAAAAATACAACAAGTACTGTTATGATGTCAGAAAATGGTGGAACTGT
This sequence comes from Abyssisolibacter fermentans, assembly GCF_001559865.1. Classification (NCBI taxonomy): domain Bacteria; kingdom Bacillati; phylum Bacillota; class Clostridia; order Eubacteriales; family Clostridiaceae; genus Abyssisolibacter; species Abyssisolibacter fermentans. The sequence goes on along the minus strand of NZ_LOHE01000092.1, from coordinate 32,280 downwards.
AGAAGGTACAACAAGCAACACTGGCGAGAATCAAGTACAACCATTTGATAATATGATGCCTTACTTGGTAATAAGCTATATTATTGCACTAAATGGAGTTTTTCCACAAAGATATTGATACAACTTAAAAAATAGGGGGGAATTTTATGTCAGAACCATTTATAGGAGAAATAAGGTCAGTAGGTTTTAATTTTGCTCCACTAGGATGGGCAAAATGTGAGGGACAGTTTTTGAGCATAAATCAAAATCAGAATCTTTATGCATTATTAAGGACTATGTATGGAGGAGATGGTCAAGTAAACTTTCAATTACCAGATTTAAGAGGAAGGTGTCTTATTGGAGCTGGAGAAGGTTGGGGGTTAACATCCAGAGTGCAAGGGAAAAAATCAGGGCATGAACAAAATATATTATATAATGAAAATTTACCAGTTCATAATCATACGTTTGATGGTGCAAGAGTTAAACTTAATGCTAATTTGGATGCAGCTGATTTATGTGATCCAACAGATGCGATATTTGCTAAAGCTAATACAGAGGGAGTGCATTCTGTTGATGTAAAATTTTATACAAAAGATACAACAAGTATTGTTAAGATGTCAGAAGATGGTGGTACGGTAGAAGGTACAATTAGCAATACTGGTGGGAGTCATGCATTTGATAATATGATGCCTTACTTAGCTATAAGCTATATTATTTCACTGGATGGGATTTATCCATCAAGAACTTGATATAAATAAAAAATAAGGGGGAATTTTATGTCAGAACCATTTATCGGAGAAATAAAGGGAGTAGGTTTTGATTTTGCTCCTGTAAATTGGGCAAAATGTGAGGGGCAACTTTTAGATATTTACCAAAATGACGCTCTTTTTTCATTGTTAGGGAAGGTGTATGGAGGAGATGGTGTAAATACTTTTGGATTACCAGATTTAAGAAAAAGGTGCCTTGTTGGATCAGGAAATGGGAAAGGGTTAATACCTAGAGCTCACGGGGAAAAAGCAGGTAGTGAATATATTACATTGAATGCACAAAATTTACCAGCTCATAAACATACATTTGATAGTAAAAAAGTTAGTCTTAATGCATCTACAGGAAAGGCAAATTTAACAGACCCAACGGATGCAATATTTGCTTATTCTCAAACTAAAAGTAGACCTGCTATTGAGGTTCGTTCCTATAGTAAAAATACAAATAGAGTGGATATGTCAAATGATGGAGGGGTTTTAGTAGGAACAACAGGCAACACTGGTGGAAATCGTCCATTCAGTAATATGATTCCTTATTTGACTATTAACTATATTATTGCACTAGATGGGATTTATCCACAAAGATCTTAATAAGGCACATTCAAAAAATAACCTAGTTATTTTACTCGTTCTTTTGAATATTTTCGTTGTTACTCAATCACTTATATACAGTGAGTATACGCGTAATTAAGTGCCTAGAAAATAATCAAAATCACGTTTCAATTTGACTTGTTTATTTTTCCATATGCCTAATATTTAGAATGATTACAATAATTTAGAGAAGGAGCTGGATAAATGTTAAAGAATATGACAAAAGCGGTTTTTGATGAAAATATAAATACAAAATTTTGCGTCAACACAGAGAATGGAGAGAGTGTAGAACTAGAGTTGGTAAAAGTAGTAGAGAAAAAGACAGCTGTAGTCGAAACAATATCTTTGATATTTAAAGGTACTGATGAAAATATATTAAATGACAATACCTATACTTTTGAACATGATGAAATGGGATTGTTTAAGCTTTTTATTAGTCCATATATGCACAAAGAAGATAGTATCTATTATGATGTTATAATTTCTAAGCTTATAGATAATGAAACTGTTTAATAATAGAAGAGGAAGAATAAGATGAATAATCTAGCTAAAATAAGCTTTCGTCCAATAGTAGATGAGGATATTGGGATTTTATACGAAATATATAGATCAACTCGAGTTGATGAGATAGGTATAGCCTCATGGGACTATAAAGAACGTGAGGAGTTCTTACAGAAACAGTTTAATATGCAACATATTCAGTATATGGCTAATTATAAGAGTGGAGTATTTAATATAATTTTGTACAACAAGGAACCAATAGGAAGATTATATGTTAATAGACGAAAGGATGATATGAGAATTATTGATATAGCATTCCTAAAAGAGTTTCGTAATAAGGGTATAGGTACTCAAATTTTGAATAATCTGATTAGAGAATCTGAAGAAATGAAAGTACCATTGAGTCTTCATGTGGAGTATTATAACTTTGCACGTGGTTGGTACGAAAGGTGTGGCTTTAAACAGGAAGGTGAAACAGGGGTATATATATTTATGAGAAGGAAACCAAAAAGTATAGAATAAATTTATATAAGTAAAAATTAAGATAGAGATTACATGAATTAAATAATAGGGGAAATAGAACTCGTTTTTTATAATGAAAACATAAGCTTCTTTCTGGTGATGAGTAACAAATAAAACTAGAAAGGAGTTTTTTTTATGCTATTAGGCATATATCAAAATGAGCCGTATTTGTGTTGTAATTATATAGCTGAAAATTCAACTCTGATTATTCATATAACGCTGAAGTTTCTGAATCAGAAGAATGAGGTTCATTTATAAAATATATTTAATTTTCTATGAATAATCTGGGTTTAAAATGCAAAAGGAGAAAAAAATGAGAATTAATAATAAAAAATAAACATCAGATTTAGTTAATGTTGCAATAGACGGCATAAAGGTTGCAAAATCAAATGAAATTATAGCAGGTCAAGATGATGTAGTTTCAAAAGCTAATATTACATATATTGAAACTGAAAAAGCTTTTTATATAGCGATTATTATATCAGAAGTTGAAGAAGAAAAAAATGTTAAAAAATTAAAAGAAATAATAAAGACTTTTAAGGAGCTAAAATAAAATTCATATTTACATAAAAAAGAAATTAATGAACAAACAATAAATAGGCATAAAGAATCATGTATATAAATATAAAATATATGCTATAATAGAAGTCGAACTTATGTTCTCGGACATAATCATCATAGGAGGGACAAAATGACAAAATATAAGATTAGCAGAATAATTAGTTTATTAGTAGTTTTGATTTTGGTTTTATGTGGATGCCAAGGTAATGTAAACACTGGTGAAAAAGAGGTAGTAGCTGATGTAACAAGTTTATTAAGTGGTGGCTTAGAGGTTCATTTTATAGATGTTGGACAGGCTGATAGTATATTAATAAAAATGCCCAATTCGAAAGTATCTTTGATAGATGGAGGAAATAGGGATGACGGTGATATGCTTATTAATTATCTAAAGAACAATAATATAAAAAATATAGATTATTTAATAGCTACACATCCACATGAAGATCACATAGGAGGCTTACCAAAGATTATACATAACTTCAATGTTTCAAAGATTTATATACCTAATAAGCCAGCAACAACAAAGATATTCATGAGTATGATGAATGAAATTAAGGAAAAAAATATAGAAACAATTACAGCTAAAGGTGGTAATATCATATATGAAGATGACGGTTTAAGCTATAATATAATTGCACCTAACTCAAACAAATATGATGAAACAAATGAATATTCAGTAGTTACAAAACTTGAATATAAAAATGTTTCTTTTATTTTTACAGGTGATGCAGAAAAAGATTCAGAGGATGAAATGGTTAGTAAAAACTACGATCTTAAAGCTGATGTATTGAAAGTTGGTCATCACGGAGGAAGAACATCAAGTAATAGTAATTTTTTAAGAGCAGTAAGACCACAGATAGCAGTTATATCATGTGGTAAAGGCAATGACTATGGTCATCCTCATAAAGAAGCATTAGATAGGATAAAGAATAGTGGGGCTGAAATTTACAGAACTGATTTATTAGGGAATATTACTGTTTTTACAGATGGAGATAAATTGTATGTAAATAATAAATTACAAGAAGGTAAAGATAATAATACTCAGAATAATAATGATATACAAGTTCAAAAAGTTATAGGAAATAAAAATTCAAAGATTTATCATAAACAAAATGCTAAGCATTTACCAAAGGAAGACAATCAAATGAAATTTAATTCAGAAAAAGAAGCCAAGCAAAATGGATACAAAGCTTGTAGTAAATGCTATAAATAGGAGGAAAAATGAAGGGTATAGTCGATAGATTCGAAGAGAATTATGCTGTAGTAGAGACTGAAGATTATAAATACATAAATATAGATAAAAAAAAGTTGCCATCAAACTGCAATGAAGGTGACGTATTGATAATGTCTTCTAATAGAATAATAATTGATAAAGAAGAAACTCGTAAAAGGAAAGAAGCCATAGAAGAAATTATGAATAATTTGGGTTAAGTAAAGTAATTGTTATTAGAAAAGTTAAATTTGTAAATAATACTTTATAAATAAGGATATTTCTTAACTAGAGTTTCTTTGAAAAACATTGGAAATTAACTAAAATACTCAAAGTTTTATCATTTACAAAATATTGTTGTTATGATATAATCTCTTTTAGGCATAGAAAATACCGCGGCAAGTATTTGAATACGGAGGTAGTTAATATGGCAAGAATGAAAGGACCTCGTTTTAAGCAATGTAGAAGACTTGGCTTAAACGTGTGTGGTCATCCAAAGGCAATGAAACGTGCTGGTAAAGGAACTAGCAGGGGAGATAGAAAATTATCGAGCTATGGTTTACAGCTTTTGGAAAAACAAAGACTAAGAGGATATTACGAAGTGCTTGAAAAGCAATTTAGAAGATATGTTGAAAAAGCAGCTAAAGCTGAAGGTATCACTGGTGAAGTTTTAATTCAAAGCTTAGAGTGTAGATTAGATAGTCTTGTTTATAGAGCAGGATTTGGAAATTCTATACGTCAAGCTCGTCAGATGGTAACTCATGGACATATGCTTGTAAATGGTAGCAAAGTTGATATTCCTTCTTATGCTGTTAAACCAGGAGATGTTATTAGCTTAAGAGAAAAATCTAGAAAGAACCAAATGTTTGCAGATAACTTTGCAGAAGGTGGATTCGCTTTAGATTATGTCGAAAAAGATGTTGATGGATATAGTGCTAAGCTAGTAAGAATTCCTGAAAGAGAAAGTATACCAGTAGAAATAGAAGATCAGCTTATTGTTGAATTCTACTCTCGTAAATAATGCCTATAAAATATCCTGTTTTTTTATAGAAACAGGGTATTTTTTTTTATATTTAAGCAGCGAACCCAAATCTATGATTTGGTGTGAGTCGCTTACTCCTAGGAACAAGTGAGTAGGAGTTACAGCTTGAAAGATTAATAAAAAGAGAAATAAAAAAGTAAAAACTAAAAAGTAGTCAATATTAAAATTGTATAAGGCAAAGATTAAGAAAGCAGAGAACTCAAATCTATGATTTTATGTGAGTCGCTTACTCATAAGTAGAGAACCCAAATCTCGATTTGGTGTAAATCACTTACTCCTTGGAACGAAGTGAGTAGGAGTTTATTAAATATTAAATAGCCTAGAAATAATAGAACAAGTAATTAGAGTGATAGAAGTTAATAAAAAGTAACATTTATTATAGTATAATAAAGCTTTTATTAACTGTAACCCACTAAAATACACAAATCTTAAACATTTCAAATTTTTTTAAAATATGAAAAATAATTAAAATTCTTAATATTGCATTAACTAGGTGTAATACCTTATAATTATAGATGGTAAATGAGATTATTTGAGTTTCATTATTCTACTAAAAATGTTAAAATTACAAAATGGTAAATTCCTAATATTAGTTTTAAACCCTGATTATCGATATTATACAAATCATGAGTAGAAAACTAAAATCTATTCTATGAAAAATTTGGGTTGAAGTATTGAAAGCCTTTATTGTTATTTTAACCTATAAATTTGTTTATCAGTACAATTTATAAACAAATTTGATTTTATAAGTATTTATAGCACATAAGACGTAGCATAGGAGGGTTTTTATGAATGGGACAGTATTAAAAAGTAAAAAAATCAAGTCTTATATTGATACAACGCTTTTTTTAGGAATTATGGTATTTTTCTTTGGCTATGTTGGTAGTATAATGGGTATTAGTAAAATGTTTTCAACTATTATGGCTACAGCATATAGTTTATTAGTAGAAACTGTTTTATATATTATGGCTATAGCTGTTTTAGCAGGAGCGTTTGGCAAATTAGCAACTGAATTTGGATTGGTAAGGATTTTAAATAAAATTTTCTCTCGTATAATGAGACCTATATTTAATTTACCTGGAGTTGCTTTTATGGGTATAATAACAACTTATTTATCAGATAATCCAGCTATCATATCCTTAGCAAAAGATGAGGAATATTTAAGTTATTTTAAAGATAATGAAGTACCTTGTTTATGTAATATTGGTACTGCATTTGGAATGGGACTTATAGTAACTACTTTCATGATAGGAAAAGGTTTTTTTAAAGAGGCTATGATAGGAAATATAGGAGCCTTTATAGGTAGTATAGTTAGCGTTAGACTTATGTCCAGAAAAACAAATAGAGCATTTAAAAGTGGATATAAGAGTGAAATACCTAGAAATACAATAGAAGGTATAGATACTACTTTAAAAGCTAGTGATGGTACTTTTTTTGAAAGATTTCTTACATCTTTTTTAGAGGGTGGGAAGTTAGGAGTAGATATTGGATTGAGTATAATACCTGGTGTTTTAGTTATATGTACAGCTATAATGATGTTTACATTTGGTCCAGCTGATCCTACTATAGGTTACCAAGGAGAAGCTTTCGAAGGTGTAAGATTATTACCTAGGTTAGGTGAATATATATCACCAATATTAAAACCCTTATTTGGTTTTACAAGTCCAGAAGCAATAGCGTTTCCTATAACTGCTCTAGGGGCAGTAGGAGCATCATTAAGTTTAATTCCAACATTTTTAAAAAATAATTTAATTGCTGGCAATGATATTGCAGTTTTTACAGCTATGGGAATGTGTTGGAGTGGATTTTTGAGCACACATGTTGCTATGTTAGATTCATTAGGATATAGAGGTTTAATTTCAAAAGCTATAACTAGTCATCTTGTAGGTGGTTTGGCAGCGGGTATATCAGCACATTTTCTTATGGTAATTCTAAATAAGATATTATTGATAATATGATAGTTAGTACTGCTAAAGTTTCTATTATTTTCATGAAAAGATAAGCACTTTTTTGTATAGTTTTTATAAAATATTATCTTCCTTATTATGAGGAAGATTTTTTAATTCAGAATCAGGTATTGTAAAACTTTAACCGCATGGTAAAATATAAATGTACCATATATTATATAACAAGGAGAGATGAAACTTGAAAAGAGAAAAATGGAAATATCTTTCTTTTTTCTTATTAGGGCTTAGTTTAGGTGTTATTATAGTTAGTACATGTTATCATTTCAATCAGAAAAAAGAAGTGGTAAGTGGATATTCAGAAGAGGATGTATTGCAAAAAGCAAATGAACTTCTAGTAAAAAAACTTAGAGAAGCTACAAAAAATAATGAAGTTCGGGAAAATAGCACATCGGATTCTCAAAATGAAAGTACTAATATAGATGATAAAAGTCAAGAAAATAGAATTGAGAAGAATGAAAATGCCAAAAATGGTAATAATGAACAACAAAACGATAGTAATGATAAAAAAGAGTATATAACTTTTGTTGTTAAAAAGGGTGAATCTAGTGACAGTATAATAGCTAGACTTTATGAAATAGGGATAATTAAGGATATCAAAGAATTTAATCAAATTATACATAAAAGAAATCTTGAAAAAAGATTAATGTTTGGAGAATTCAAGATTTCTAAAGACGAAGATATAGATACATTATTAAAGAAACTAACTTCAGACTAGAGAATAATTTTATGATTTTAATAAATATTATACTAATATATAGATTTTACATAAAAAGTTATATAGAATCTTACTATTTTAGTTAAAAAATCACTTAAAGCTTGGCAAAAGAATAAAAAAGTCGTATAATAAAAATAGCATATGCCATAAATGGCATGAAGGAGGATAATTATGATAAAGAATATAATTGCAGTAATGAGTGGAAAAGGTGGTGTTGGTAAATCATTTGTAAGTAGTTTATTGGCAGTTAACCTTAGAAGAGAAGGCAAAAAGGTTGGTATCATGGATGCAGATATAACTGGTCCAAGTATACCAAAAATATTTGGTCTCGATAACGAAAGAGCAACAGTAATAGATGGAAAAATTCAACCTGTTGAGACTAAAACAGGAATAAAAGTTATGTCATTAAATTTACTACTTGAAGAAAAAAATAAGCCAGTAATTTGGAGAGGACCTTTGATATCAAATGCAGTAAGTCAATTTTATAATGATACTGAATGGGGAGAATTAGATTATTTAGTTATTGATTTACCACCAGGAACAGCTGATGTTACATTAACTGTTATGCAAAGTATTCCATTAAATTCAATGATTATAGTAACGTCGCCACAGGATTTAGTAAATTTAATTGTTGAAAAATCAATACATATGGGTAAGAAAATGAATATATCAATCTTAGGAATGGTTGAGAATATGAGTTACACAGTATGCCCAGATTGTGGTAAGAAAATTTTCTTATATGGTAAAAGCAAAGCAGAAAGGATTTCAAGAGAACTGAACATTAAATTATTATCGCAATTACCTATAAATTCAGAATTTACTAGTTTATGCGACACTGGATGTATAGAAGATTTTTCACCAGAGTTTAAAGAGTTTGGCGATTTAGGTAAAAAGGTTTTAGAAAATATAAAGGAGAGCGAATAGTATGAGAGTATGTTTTACAAGTGAAGGTAATGGGGTAGATGCTACAATGGATGAGCATTTCGGTAGATGTCCATATTTTGTAGTTGTTGATACAGAGACAGACGAAGTAGAATCTCATGTAAATGAAGGACCAAAATCAGAACATGGTGCTGGAATTGCTGCAGCACAACAAGTTGGGGATTTAAAAGTTGATGCTTTGGTAACAGGGAGATTAGGTCCTAATGCAAAGAAAATCATACAAGAGACAGATCTAAAAGTATACAAAAAGGGTGCAGATTCTGTTAAAGACAATATTGAAATGCTTAAAAAAGGACAATTAAGTTCTTTATCATAGGGAGTAGATGATAGAATGAATATTGCTGTGTTAAGTGGTAAAGGTGGAACTGGTAAGACTACAATTTCTACAAATTTATCTTACAAGTTAAGTAAACTAGGACATAATGTACAATATTTTGATTTTGATGTAGAAGAACCGAATGGTTTTATTTTCTTCAAGCCTGAAATCAGTAGTGTTAATGATGTTGAAGTTTTAGTACCAAGAGTAAATGATTTGTTGTGTTCTTACTGTGGAGAATGTGTTGAAAAATGTAATTTTAATGCTTTAGCTATTGCTAATAATAAGATGCTAGTGTTTGAGAAAATTTGTCATAGTTGCGGATTATGCAAATTAGTATGTTCGGCTGGAGCTATAAGTGAAGAAAAAAGAACAATTGGTGTCATAGAAAAAGGTTTGATTGATAATTTACCAGTATATCGTGGTGTGGTAAATGTTGGTGAACCAATGGGAGTACCCGTTATTAAAGCCTTAAAGAAACATATAAAAGAAAGCTCAATAAACATTTTAGATTGTTCTCCGGGTAGTTCATGTAGTGTTATAAAGACTGTTGAAAATGCAGATTATTGCATATTAGTAACTGAACCGACTAAATTTGGATTAAATGATTTAAAGATAACTGTTGATTTATTAGATAAGCTAAAAATACCTTTTGGTATAGTAATTAATAAATCTAATGATGATGATAATATAATTGAGGATTATTGTACTGATAATACCCACACGCTATTAGGTAAGGTGCCATTTTCGAAAGATATAGCTAAAAAATATTCAAAGGGAGAACTACTTGTAGATGTTGATGAAAGTTTTAATGAGCATATGAATGATATTATTTATGAACTTAAAAAGGAGTTAATAATATGAATCAAATCGTTGTTATAAGTGGTAAAGGTGGAAGTGGTAAAACTACATTAACATCCTCATTAGTGTATTTATCAAAGAATATTGGAATTGCTGATTGCGATGTAGAGACTCCTAATCTTGATATAATGCTTAAAGGCAAGAATATACACAAGAAAAAATATATAGGTGGTAAAATTGCTTCAATAGACAAAGAGAAATGTATATCTTGTTATAAATGTAAAGAAAATTGTAGATTTTCTGCTATTGATGATAGCATAATGATAAATGAATTAAGTTGTGAAGGTTGTGGAGTTTGCGAATTTGTGTGTCCGACATCAGCAATAAAGTTAATTGATGATGAAACAGGTACGATTTATCTTGATGAAACTGAAAAAGGCTATTTTTCACATGCTCGCTTAACAATAGGTGCTGATGGAGCTGGTAAAGTAGTATCAGAAGTAAGAAAAGAATTACAAAAAATCACTGATTGTAATGACATATTAATTGATGGATCACCAGGTATTGGATGTGTTGTAATAGCATCTTTAACGGGATGTGAAGCAGCAGTTGTAGTGACAGAACCAACTCAATCTGGTCTTGAAGATTTAAAAAGAGTAATGGAATTAGTAGAGTATTTCAATATTAAAGGATTAGTTGTTATTAATAAATGCGATTTAAATAATGATATGACAACTAAAATAGAAGAATATTGTAAGATGAAAAATTTTATTATATTAGGTAAAGTTCCATTTGATAAATGTGTTAGTAAAGCAGTTAAAGAGGGAAAACCTGTAGTCACATATGAAAATAGTGTTGCGGCTACAGAGATATATAGTATATGGGAAAATTTAAAAAAATATAATAATATATAAGGAGGAAATAAAAATGAAAGTTGCAATACCAGTTGAAGGACAGCAATTATCTGCACATTTTGGATATTGTGAAGGTTTTAATATTTACGTAATTGAAAATAATAAGGTTGCTAGTAAGGAATATTTGAAAAGCCCAGAACATCAACCAGGATTACTTCCTAGACTTTTAGGTCAACATGGAATAAATGTAGTTATAGCTGGTGGAATGGGATCAAAAGCTCAAGAGTTATTTAGACATAATAATATAGAAGTTTTAACTGGAGCCGCAGGAAATGCAGATGAGATAGTTGAAGAATTTATAAAAGGCAACATTGTTTCAAGTGGAGAAGTATGTAATAATCATGATCATCATGATGATTGTGGAGAAGATCATTAAGACAATATTATATAAATAAACTCCTAACTTACTTATTATGGATTGTAATGAAAAGTAAATCCAAAAACACCTTGAGAATATTCAAGGTGTTTTGTTTTTTAGATAAATAACTTTATATTGGGAATAGGGAACTGTTAATAACAGCCGCCACAACCGCCCCATCCTCCACAGAAGAAGCATACTAATATGATAATTACTAATAAGAATAATAACCAATATCCACCAAAACAGCTATCGTGTGACATGTCAGTATCGGGTGTAGGTTCTTCTATCACTTCTGTTAAAGGACTAACATTTTTTTTACGCATAATAAACCTCCTTAAAGAGAAATATACATGTAATAACATGTTATTTATGATATCCAACTTAATTATATTTACAGAGAATTATTGATAAACGCAATGTTACAAATTATGGAAAATCAGATATCAAAGGTAAAGTGAATAAATTTATCTAATATATAATATGATTTATCATACATAATGTTACATAAGTGCGATATATATAGAAAATGCTAGTTATATATTAAATTTTATAACAAAAACAAATGATAAAAAAATTTTAATTTAGTTGATAATAAAAAATAAAGAAGAATTAAAAACATAAATATTGTATATTTTTTGTATGATTTTTTTATACTATTAACTGTAGAAGAATAAAATATTTGATTTTGTTGTTTTGCATTCAACATAATGGGGAATTATATTTTTATAATTTTAATTTCCTATGTATAAAAAAATATAAGGAGTGTAACTATGGATAACAACCCAAATTTTGAAGAAATAAAGAATAGGTTTAAAACTGCAGGGTTAGATGAAAAAATAAAAATTTATACAACTACAAGAGGCTTAAGTGTAGAACAATTCAAAGAATTACTAAGAATGTTTCCTATTCAGCATTTAGACAAACTTGAAAGAGCAATGGCTTAAACCCAGTTTACTGGGTTTTTTCTAATCTTAAAATCAAAAATAATCAACACAATTAAAAATTTGTGGTAAAATGATATTAGTAATCTATTACTACAGAAAAGGTGCTGATATAATGTACAAATTTATGAAAGTTCTTTTAATAATAGCTTTACCAGTTTTTTTATTATTAAATGCTGTTTGGATAGTAGCTTTTAATGATTTAGATTTTTATAAAGCTAAATATCAAGAGTATGATATTGTAAAGGCTACTGGAATTCATGAAAAAGAACTAATGTTAGTAACTGCTCAAATGTTAAACTATTTAGTAGAAAAGCAAGATAATATAGATTTTAAAGTAAATATAGATGGAAACATGAAGACAATGTTTAATCAAAAAGAGCAAATACATTTATCAGATGTAAGACAATTGGTGAAAAAAGGATTAACAATTAGAAAATTACTTTTACTTGTTGCTTTAACTAGCATTATTTATCTAGTAAAGGTTAATAAAAAAGGAATACTTAAAATAATTATATTTTCTGAAGGATGGTTATTTTTACTTTTAATTACTTTAACTATATTCATTACGCTGGATTTTAATAAATGGTTTACTTATTTTCATCTAATATTATTTGATAATGATTTATGGCTTTTAGATGTTAAAACAGATATATTGATAAATATGTATCCATTAGAATTTTTTGAGAGCTTGGCTATAAAAATAGGTTTAATTTTTGCATTAGAACTTGTTTTAGTATTAATGATTGTAGCTATAATAAATTTTTTTCAGGAAAAAAGAGAGCTTAAAAGTATAAAATGATTTATTTTGCTAATAATCCTAATAAAATTTATTAATTAGGATGATGGTAATGATGAATAAAAAATCAATAGTAAAAATGTGTAATGAATTTTCTAGAAAACAGAAGCTAAAAAAATACTATAGAAGCTACAATAATCAAGACAAAACTATGATATCTGATATAGTAGATTATTTTGTTGTTCTATTTACGTTATTTTTGATATCTTTTATATATTTTGCGATAATCACTAAAAGTTTATTAATTAGCATTACTATATCAGTTGTTATTATTTTCATTGTTTTTATTGTGTTATTTTATTTTAAAAGACAACAAAGAATAAAAAAAATTAAAATAATTAACGAAAAAGTAGCTCTTAATGAAATAATAAAAGAACTGACAAATAAATCACCTTACGAATTTTCTAATTTTATGAAAGATGTTTTCGAAAAGAGTGGAATAACAGAATTAACCGTTATGTATGAAAATGAAATAGATATGATAGGAATATATAATAGAAAAAAAATTGGGATAAAAATTTTTCAGCTAAAAGAAGATTATAAGGTATCGCTAAAAGACTTGAAAAGTTTTTTTATATTTTTAAGAAAACATAATATTAACAGTGGTATAGTGTTTACGACATCTTTTTTTCTTAAGGAAGTAGATACTCTAGTTAAAAGAATTGGAGACACTGTTAATGTACAATTAATTAATAAAGATGAAATATTAGATTTATATAGTAAAGCTAATATGTACCCTAATATAAAATATATTCAAAAAACAATATTGGATATAATTGAGGATTCCAAAAAAGAAGTAAAGAAAAAAAGATTAAGTGTTGTGTCTTCTAGCAAAAAGATTTTCACATATTTTTTAACAGGGATTATTATTAGTTGGATGGGAAATATTACCCCTTATAGTCTTTATTATAGAGTAGCATCAATTATACTATATTTATTAGGTATATTATCAATTATAGTAATGTTATCGAGAAAGATTCAAAGATTTAGATTTTTTCATAAGGGTGAATATAATGAACGGTGAACTTAAATATTGGAAGCTAAAATCTGTGATTTTATGTAAATCACTTACTCCTAGGAATGAAAATAAGTAGTGAGTTTCATATTACTAAAATGAGTAGAAGGTTCATTAATAAAATATAAATAATACTATTTACATTACAAGTAAAGTAGTATAAAATATTTATTAGTTTGACAGAGTAGACAAGAAGCGTTAAGTGTTAAGGGATGGGAGGTTGCCCTTAAACGAAAGGATTTATTCCTGCGGTTTCTTGTTGCTGCCGCTGTTTACGAGGAGAGATTTCCTTTCTTACGAATAACAGTAGGGGTCAAATTCTAAGAAAGGGAGGATGGATAAATGGAAGCTGCAAGCTCTCACAAGGCTATGACAACAAAGGTTTTAGTAGTAGCTAGTTTGTTAACAGGATTAAGTATTATATTAACCAGATTTTTTTCTGTTATTGTACCTTTGGCTGGATTACCAGCATTAAGAATTGGTATTGGTAGTATTCCTATTATTATTTCTGGAATTTTATTTGGACCATTTGCTGGAGGATTAACAGGTATAGTTGCAGATTTAGTAGGTTGTATGGTGAATCCTCAAGGCACTTATTTTCCAGGGTTTACACTAAGCGCAGCATTATACGGAATAATTCCAGGATTAATATACACTATGATAATTAAAAAGAAAATTAGGTTCAATTTTCTTTATATTAACATAGGTAGTATGTTATTTTTAGTATTTGGAGTTATTTATATTATGTTTGAAAGGAATGTCTTAAAGCTTTCAGCAGGTCAACTATTTTTATATGATAAAGAACTTTCTCTAATTTATCTAATAATGTTTAGCTTGATTTTATGTGCTTTTATTGCTTTACCAATAATGGTTAATAAAAATAATAAGGCTGTTAATAAAATTTATACTATGGATAAGATATTATTTATAGTTACTATAACGTATATGATTATTTCACTTGGGTTAAATACGCTATGGTTATCTATTATGTTTAATAAAGGATTTTTAATATTTTTACCAGGAAGAATATTATCAGGAATTGTTATAATACCGATATACTCGTCAATCATATTTTCATTAACAAAAATATTTAAACATTTGAAGACAAGCTACTAGTTTTACTAGTAGCTTTTTGAAAGATTTAAAAAGCAACGAAGGAGTAGGAGTAGGCAGAGTAAAGTTATTAGGTTGTAGGAGTGATAGAGTGAAAAAAGCATTAGCAATTGTAGGTAGTCCAAGGAGAAATAAAAACACTGAAAAAATAGTAGATAGAATAGTAGAAGGATTACTAGAGAAAGATATTATAGTAAAAAAGGTAAATTTAAAAGATTTGAAAATAACTCCATGTACAGCATGTGGTTATTGCGAAAATGAAGGTTCATGTATTATAGATGATGATATGCAAAATTTGTATAAAGATTTTGATGAAAGTGATATTATTATATTGGGTTCACCGGTTTATTTTAATACAGTAAGCACATATGTTAAAGCAATGATTGATAGATGTCAGATGTTTTGGTCTAGTAAGTATGTATTAAATAAATCAGTTATTGATGCAAATAAGCAGAGACAGGGTGTTTTTGTAGCAGTTGGAGGTGCACCATATACAAAAGGACAATTTGATGCTTGTGTGCCCGTTGTAGATTTGTTTTTTAAATCAATTAATACTAAATATAGCTACAATATTTTATTATCGAATACAGATAAAGTTGATATTACTAAAAGGCAAGACATATTGATTGAGGCTCAAAGAATTGGAAGTGAATTAGTAAAATAAGTTATACTTATCTGAAAAATTTATTGGATTATTTGATTTCTATTGTTAATAATATTTATAGGGTTAATTAAATTTCAAGAGAAATACTAATATCATTTGATTTTTAAAACAAAAACCTTTATAATTTAATGCAGAGTATTAGATATATTGTATCAAAAACTATAAACTTCAAAGTTATTGGAGACAATATGTATACAATAAAATTTAAAATAATACATAATCTCAAATTATTCTTAGAAAATTAAATACGCTACATTCATTATGAATAATTAGGGATAAAAATAGGAGGAATTATAATGAAAACACAATTACCAATAGCTCTATCTAATAAACATATTCACTTAAGCCAGGAGCATGTAGAAATACTTTTTGGTCAAGGATATGAATTAACAAAAATGAAAGATTTGTCTCAACCAGGACAATTTGCTTGTGAAGAAAAAGTAGATATCGTAGGACCAAAAGGTACACTAGCTGGTGTAAGAGTATTAGGACCTGCAAGAAAAGAAACACAGATAGAGATAGCATTAGCAGACGGTTTTAAATTAGGTGTTAAAGCACCAATTAAAGATTCTGGAGACTTAGCTGGTAGTCCAGGAGCAAAGATAGTTGGTCCTAAAGGTGAAGTTACTATAGACCAAGGTGTAATTGTAGCAGCTAGACATATTCATATGCATACAGATGATGCAAAAGAATATGGAGTTGAAGATAAACAAAGAGTAAGTATTAAAGTTAGCGGTCCTAGAGGACTAGTATTTGATAATGTATTAGTAAGAGTAAATCCTGCATATGCTCTAGAAATGCATGTAGATATAGAAGAAGGTAATGCAGCAGGAGTTAGAAATGGAGATTTAGTAGAATTAATAAAATAGTGGAGGTTTTACTATGAATAATATAGCTTCAATGATTGATCATACTTTATTAAAACCAGATGCAACTGTAGATAGTGTAATCAAAGTATGTGAAGAAGCAAAAAAATATAATTTTGCTTCTGTTTGTATTAACCCTTGTCATGTTGAACTTGTTAAAAAAGAACTTGAAGGAAGTGGTGTAAAAGTTACTACTGTTATTGGTTTTCCACTTGGCAGTACAACTCCACAGGTAAAAGCTTTTGAAGCTACACAAGCAGTTAAAGATGGAGCAGATGAGCTTGATATGGTTATAAATATAGGTGCATTAAAAGCTAAAAATTATGACTATGTTAAAAAGGATATAGAAGCTGTTGTCAAAGCTAAAGGTGAAGCGATAGTTAAAGTTATTATAGAAACATGTTTACTTACTGACGAAGAAAAAATTGAAGCTTGTAAGTTAGCAAAAGAAGCTCGTGCTGATTTTGTTAAAACCTCAACTGGTTTTAGTACAGGAGGAGCAACTGTTGAAGATATAAAACTTATGAGAGAAACAGTTGGAAAGGATATTGGAGTAAAAGCTTCTGGTGGAGTAAGAAGTTATGAAACTGCAATAGCCATGATTGAAGCAGGTGCTACTAGAATAGGAGCGAGTGCTTCAGTAGCAATAGCTCAAGGACATCAATCAAATAGTAATTATTAAGACTATAAAATTAATGACATTTTATGAGGGACTAGCTCAATATTATTTTTGAGTTAGTCCCTTAAAATTTAACCCTGATTATTCATATAACTTTGAATAATATACTGTAAGTTTCTGAATTAGAAGATTTCAGTGAATTCGAAGGCATACCGAGTTGGTATGTCAAGAATTTAATGGATATCTTATAAACATAAGCAGAGAACTAAAATCTGTGCTTTTATGTGAATCGCTTACTCATTCGTAGAATGAGCTTCATTAAAAAAAAAGTATTTAATTTTCTATGAATAATCTGGGTTTAATTTTATTATACCAAATATGCTATTTTTATAATGTTTTTTATCTTATTATAAAATTTTAGTGCTTACTCAGGTTCATACATAGAAAATTATGAACAGTGAACTAATAGCTATGATTTTATGTGAATCGCTTATTCCTACAAAAAAGCGGAATAGGAGATTCATTAATAAGTATTCCTTCAGATTAAAGATGTTAAATAAATGGTTGAGCATACCAATTAAGTAATCATATTTTATTTTACATAATAAACAGTATACTATGGTGAGTCATATGAATAATCATAATCAAGGCTTAGATATTATTTTCGATAAATTCCAGAAAGTTGTAAATGCTTTAATTAACAACACAAATATGGTAAAATTGATATCATATAGAAGAATAGAGATACCTAATTGGGGGGAATATTTTGAAGGTTATATATAGTGATTTAGGAATTAATTGGGTAAAATGGAACGAATCAAACTTAACTAAACCAAAGGCAATCATTCAAATTTCTCATGGTATGGCTGAGCACATTGAAAGATATTCTGATTTTGCGCAGTTCATGGTTAATAATGGATTTATTGTATATGGTAATAATCATAGAGGACATGGTAAAAATGCTTTAAATGCAGGAGAAATTGGTTTTTTTGCTGAAACAGATGGTTGGAATAAAGTTGTCAAAGATATGAAGGTTTTAAATGATATAATACATGAAGAAAACCCTGATATTCCTGTTATACTATTAGGACATAGCATGGGCTCATTTTTATCAAGAACATACATGTATATGTATGGGACAACAGTAGATGGAGTAATATTATCTGGCACAGGAAATAATAGCTCTATATTGATGAATTTTGGAATATTGGCATCTAAACTGGAAATAATGTTTAGAGGAAAAAGACATAAGAGCAAGTTTATGGACTCAATGTCATTTGGGGGATTTAATAAAAAATTCAAACCAAATAGGACTAAATTTGATTGGTTAAGTAGAGATGAAAAAGAAGTGGATAAGTATATCAATGATCAGCTATGCGGTCAAATATTTACAGTAGGTTTCTTTTTAGATATGTTAACTGGAGTAAAAAAACTAAATAAGCCTGAAAATCTCAAAAAAATCCCTCGGAATTTGCCAATATTTTTTATTGCTGGAGGAAAAGATCCGGTTGGTAAAAATTCTAAAGGTGTAATAGATTCTTATAATATTTATAAAAAAACAGGAAAAAATAATTTGAAGTATAAAATTTATAAAGATGCAAGACATGAGATTTTGAATGAAATTAATAAGCAAGAAGTTTATGATGATATCTTAGATTGGATTAATAATCAAATATTATAGTTTGATAATACGTGCATATTTAAACAATAAAATAAATTTATATTAATTATTTCTTGACATTATTCTCTTAACAGTTTATAATCATAAAATATAAAATAAAATATTTAATCTTGATTATTCATAAAGTAATCTGGGTTTAAATCCTAAGAAAAAGAGAGTAGATTTTGTGATTGTTTAAGCGAGTCAGAGTTGGTGGGAGTCTGATAACAGTACTTAATCGAAGCGCACTTTGGAGGAGATCTTTTGAAATTAGGCATATGAAAAAATAAATAAGTTAAGTTGCGAAGTAATTTTGATTATTTTCTAGGCACTCAATCACGAACATGCTTACTGTAAGTAAGTGATTGAGTAACAACGAAAATAATCAAAAAGAAGAGTAAGATGACTAGTTTGTTTTTAAATGTGCCTTAGGTAGGAAGATACGGCAAAACCGTTATAAATCATGAGTGGACATAATTATGTCAATTAGAGTGGTAACACGGGATAACTCTCGTCTCTTTATTATGAGACGGGAGTTTTATTTAATTTAGTGTTAATAGCTTACTCTAATTTCATTAATCAATAGAAAAGTATAGAATATAAAATTATCCCTGATTATTCATATAACTCCCCATATGTGCTGAATAAATTTGAATTAGAAAATTCGAGTGATTTGAAGGCATACTGAGTTGGTATGTCAAGAAATTAATGGGTAGCTTATAATCAGAAGGATGTAGTAGAGTATACAATTTACTATGAATATTCTGGGATTATATATGATTATCTATAAATTCGTATTGAATATTTTGTTTTCTGTGATTTTACGCACAAAAATGTTGCTACTTAGCAAACGAACTTTAACAATTTAAACCAATAAATCAAGGAGGTTATTATATGGATTTTAGTTTTCTTTCACAGTATTATAAGTTTTTTTTAAATGGAGCTAAGATAACAATTTTATTATCTTTATTTACAATTTTATTTGGAATAATTATTGGTATTTGTATTGCTTTATTAAAAATTTCAAAAAATAAGATTTGCAAATCAATAGCAACTATTTATGTTGAATTTATTAGAGGTACACCAGTATTGGTTCAGCTTTTCATTGTATATTATGGTTTACCTCAGATAGGAATAGATTTTTCACATATACCAGTTATTGGAAGAGACTATGGAGATTTTATAGCAGCTATAGTAGCTTTATCAATTAATAGTGGAGCATATGTTGCGGAAATAGTTAGAGCGGGTATACAGGCTGTGGATAAAGGTCAAATGGAAGCTTCAAGTTCTTTAGGTATGGACTACAAAATGTCTATGAGATACATTGTTTTACCACAAGCTGTTAAAAATATTTTACCAGCTTTAGGAAATGAATTTATAGCATTAATAAAAGAATCAGCAATAGTGTCTATGATTGGTATTCATGATTTAATGTATAACGCTGAAACTATTAGAGGTAATATATTTAAACCCTTTGAACCACTATTAGTAGTAGCATTCGCATATTTTTTACTAACATTTACACTATCGAAATTCATGTCAATAATTGAAAGGAGGTTAGATACAGGTGATAGTTGTTAATAAATTAAATAAAAAGTTTGGTGAAAACCATGTTTTAAAAGATGTTTATCAAAACATAAAAAAGGGAGAAGTTGTTGTGGTCATAGGACCTAGTGGTTCAGGTAAAAGCACATTCTTAAGGTGTTTAAATTTGCTTGAAGAACCTACTTCAGGTGAAATTATTTTTGAAGGGAATAAAATTGAGAATAATGATAAAATTAATATAACAAGACAAAAAATGGGTATGGTATTTCAACAGTTTAATCTTTTCCCACATATGACTGTATTAGAAAATATAACGATAGCACCTATTAAAGTAAAAGGAGAGGATAAAGCTTTAGCTGAAAAAAAAGCTAGAAGCTTACTAAAAAGAGTTGGTCTTTCTGAAAAAGCTAGTAGCTATCCTAAACAGCTTTCAGGAGGGCAGAAACAAAGAATAGCTATAGCTAGAGCATTAGCTATGGAACCGGATGTTTTATTGTTTGATGAACCAACTTCAGCACTAGATCCCGAAATGGTTGGTGAAGTACTAGATGTAATGAAAGAATTAGCATCAGAAGGAATGACAATGATTGTAGTAACTCATGAAATGGGCTTCGCAAAAGAAGTAGGTTCAAGAGTAATATTCATGGACGAAGGAGAAATTATAGAGGAAAATACACCTGGGGAGTTATTTGCAAATCCTTCACATCCAAGAACTAAAGAGTTTTTAAGTAAAGTACTAATTTAAACCTAGATTATTTATAGCTATATGAACAACTACTATGGTTATTGTATATTAATCATCAAATTTTATTAATACTATTATTATTATAAATAATATAGTTTCTTTCTATACTATAGTATTATATAATAAAACAAGGCGTAAGATGTTCGTCACCTCTATAGTGGCAAGTAACTAATTAGATTAAACAGGCGGAGTGCTATATTCTGCCTTGTTGAAACGGTGTGTTACAATTACTCGTAATTGCTTCCGTTTTTTGTGAATCCTTGCTCCTAGGAACGAAGTGAGTAGGAGTTTCAATTGTTATAACATAGAAAGAGGATGATTTTATGTGTGGTAGGTTCTTAATGGGAGCAACGCTTGAAGAGTTATTAAAAAGATACAAAATACAAGAGGATGTTGAAAAAGAGTTTAAATATGGAGAAATATTTCCTAATGATACTTCCATAGTAGTAGTTCGAGATAAGCAAAATTTTTTGAAAAATATGAAATGGGGTTTTATAAATCCGTATAATAATAGACCAATAATAAATGCTAGAAGTGAAACTGTTTATCAGAAATCAATGTTTAAAGATTCTTTTAATAAAAGAAGATGTCTGATACCAGTTACTGCTTTTTACGAATGGAAAAAAGAGCACAAGACTTCTGTTAAATATGAAATAAAAATAGCTAATAAAAATATTTTTTCGTTAGCAGGGATATATATTTCATATAAAGATAACAAAAATCAAACCTACACTGTTTTCACAATTTTAACAACTTCACCCAGTAAACCTATTGAAGATATTCATGGACGAATGCCGGTGATAATAAATGAAGAATTTGAAGAAGAATGGTTATCTAATAAAGATACAAATTTTGAATTTACAAAAAGCCTCATGAAGCCATACCAAGATTCTTTGCTTATAAAACAAGCTGATAGCCATAATGATTTAAGATTGTTTTAATTCTTTTATCATCATGGCTATCAGTTTAAATTTCTTTTTTAAATGCTAAAAGGATATATTTATCTTCTAAAGTCTTTTCTAATTTTTTGATTTGCTCTAAATCTTTTTCATCAATACTTGCCAATGGCATTTCATTTACATTCATGTGTAATCCTCCTTATATGATCCCAGATTATTCATAGAAAATTAAATTTTATTTATTAACAAACCTCATTCTTCGACTGAATAAGCTGCAAAGTACAACCTCATTTTTCAAATGCTTAAGCGATTGACATAAAATCATGATTTTAGATTTCTGCAGTTATACAGCATATTATCGGAATTAAATGAATAATCAGGGATATCTATTAATCTAGTTTACCCGTGAAAAGAAAAATCATACCTATATTTTTAAGTATTTTATTGCTGTATAAAGTGTGGTATAATGTTTTAGAAGATTATACCTGTAAGCGTGGAGGTTTTGAAATGAAGAAATACCATAAAATAGCATTAGCTGTTGCTTGTGCTTTTTTGATTGTAATATGTTTTTTATTTAAAAAAATGCATAACGATAATATTGATTTAAATTTATATGATCCACATGAATTTAATTTTACATTTTCTATGAAAGACATAGAAGTTTTAAATACGTACAATTCAAGTGTTACATCAAATAATAAAAAAAGAAAGGTCAAATTAAATATTGATAATGATATCTATGAAGTTAAAATAGATAAAATAAAAGATTATTTATTGAGTAATTTTACAGAAGAAGAAAGAATATCGTTTGAATTAATATTTAAAGATGACAATATGTTTACAAAATCAAATAAAATTAATGCTTTAGCATACAGTAATGACATTATTGACAAATCAATTAAATTAAATTATTTAGCTAAAAAGTTTGGATTAATAGTGCCTAGTATGGAGCTTGCAAGAATTGGTATTAATGGAAATGATAAAGGATATTTCTTATTGAGCCAGTGTTATGATAAAAAGTTCTTAGAAGAAAATAACTTTAAAAATGCTGCAATAGTTAAGATTAAAAATGATCAAAATTATAGTATTGATGTATTATGTAATAATAGCATCGAGCAAAATATTAAACAATTGTGCAAGGATATTTTATCCGAATCTAAAAATAAAGAGTACTTAGATGATGAATATATCAAAAATATGGGTGCAGTAAATTATATACTAGATTCTGATATTGGAATAAAGGAAGAATCAGTATTTTTATTTGACATTAATAATATGAAAATATACCCAATAATGGATAGTAGTATGATAAATTGTACATATGATAATAATTTAATCAATTTAGAAGCTTACATAATTAAGCATAATGATGAGATTGAGACTTATGTGAATAATTTGAATGTAAATTTAGATGATTTTTCTAATAATGGATTTGCAAATTCAACAGGTATAATTAATAATAAAGCTTATCTTAAGAAATTATATATTGGTAATAAAGAAGCATATATAAATGAAAAAGACAAAATAATATTTGTAAATTTACCAAAGGGAACAAAAGTAATTAATAACATTAAATATGAGCTTAATACTAATAAAGATGTTTTTATAAGGGATTATCAAAAACAAAAAGTTATATTAAAAAACAATACAAATTATAATTTTAATAAATATATTTATCAAGGTGAAATTACAATAGATGGTAATCAAATTCCTTATGATATTTTTATTACAACTGGACAAGCTAATTTATTATATATTAATACAGAAAAACATGGAAAGTTACAGCCAATAGATTCAAAAAATAAAAATTCATGTAAAATGATTTATATGCAATCTGGTGGAAAATTGCAAAGTTTAACTGGTGGAATTGAAATCTATGAGGATGAAAATCAGCCAAAGAAAAATTATTCTATCAAACTTAACAATGGATACAATATAGATGAATTAGAAGATGTTCGCGAAATTATATTGGATGGTATAGATAGTGATGAGTCTCTGATAAGAAAGAAATTAATGTTAGACATTATGCAAAGTATTAATAAACAATATGAGCAAAAATCACAGTTTGTTGAAGTATTAATAAATGGTGAGTATGCTGGTCTTTATGTTATGTCACCTAAAATTGACGAAGATTTTTTAAAGCTTGATGATTATGATAAAGATGATGAAGATAATAACGCTTTATTATTTAAAGCAACAGATGTAAATGCAGATTTCACCTCAAATAATACATTGTTAAATTTACATGATAAAAAATACGAAGATTTTCCAAAAGGATTGCAACCTATGAATAAGGATGATGATCCAATATTAGGTTGGCATAGTGGTTATAAACAAAAAATACCTCGAATAAATGAATTTGGTGAAAGATGGAGTAAACTAGAAGAATTAATTAAATTTGTAGCTACAGCTAGTGATGAAGAATTTAATAAAAATATATTTAATCTAATTGATAAAAAACAATACATAGAAGCATGTGTAATTTCACAAATGATTGGAGCTGCTAGTGAATCAGTACAAAATCAATATTTGTGGAAGGAAAAAGGAGAAAATCAGAAATTCAAATTTATTCCTAATGAATACCGCAAAGCTTTTGGTTTAGATAATAATTATAATAAAATACATGCTCAAAGTTGGGTTACAAATAGACTTTTTAATAGATGTATGAATATACCAGAATTTAATAATGAGTTTTGGATCAGAGTTAAACAAGTTACTTTAGATGATAAAAGGAAGGATTTTATATCTAATAAAATAAATGAGTATCAAAAGATAATTGATTCAGCCCGTATTAGGAATTATTTAAGATGGAAGAGATATTATAGTAGTGTATTATCTAACATAAATTCAACTACTAAAGAAATAGAGGACATTGAAAATTGGATGAATAATAGATTGAACTGGCTTAAGGCAGAAAGTGTTAAACATTAAGAGGTGAAAGAATGAAAAATAAAAAGCTGTTTTTGATTAGCTTAATTATGTTGTTAATAGTAGTCTGGATTATTAATGATAAGCTATTATATAAAGAATATGATTTTAGCAAGCAGTTTGAATATAACTATTTAGATAAAAAAGGCACAAAGGTGCTTGAGGATTGCAGAGATTTATATGATTTATATATAGAAGATAATAATAATCAGATTCTTAATAGTGTAAATATAATTAATATGCTAGATTATCTTTTATACGAATCTAAAATAAGTATTTCTGTATATCATGATATATTAAATACTATGCTAAGTATTGATGGAAAGAAGAATTTTGATATTAGTAAAAAACAAATATATGAATTAGAAAAATTCATGACTAGAAAAAGAAAGACTGGCATTATATATCAAAAATATATAGTTTCAAAACCGGTTATTAATGAGACAAATGAAGAAAGAACTGCTTATGTTATAGTAGAAAAGTATTTTAATACAGGTACAGAGTATTTTAAATATGAATTTGTAAAAGAAGGACAAGCCTGGAAGTATAAAGGTTTTAGTAATATAGACGGTGTTAGAATAGTGGTGGATGAAGAATGATGAAGAATGATAAACAAATATATAATAGAGTATATAGAAATGAGATAAAGTTTTATATTGACAATCATGGATATATGCATTTAAGTAAATTATTGAGTAAAACTTTGAGTTTAGATAAAAATTCAGGCAGTAACAATGAGTACTGGATTAGAAGTTTATATTTTGATAGTATGTACGATAGGGATTATTTTGATAAAGTAGTAGGAAGTCAAAATAGGAAGAAAATTAGGCTTAGGATTTATGATATAGCTCAAGAAAAAGTAAAGCTAGAGATAAAAAATAAATTCGATCAATATATGCTTAAAGAAAGTGTTACAATAGGCAGACAGGATGCAATTGATCTCATAAAAGGTAACAAGGAAGTTCTGTTAAAATATAACAATAAGACCGCAAATAGAGTTTACTATTTTATGAATAAAGAATTCTATCAGCCTAAAGTTATTGTAGATTATAAAAGAGAAGCATATACCTGTCCTGTTCAAGATATTAGAATAACTTTTGATAAGGATATTAGAACTACAATTACTGATTTTAATATTTTTGATGATAAACTTAATACAATTCCAATTTTCAAGCAGCATACTATGGTTATGGAAGTAAAATATAATAGATTTCTTCCTGATTGGATTAAAGACATGCTTTCAAATATAAATGGCGATAAATGCGCAATTAGCAAATATTGTTTAAGTAGAAATATTTTTTAAGGAGGAATAAATAATGAATTTAATTGAATTTATTAATTCTACTAGTAGAGGTTTAACAGTTAGACAAGTAGTATTAAATATGGTTATAACATTAGTTATAGCAATGTTTATTTATTTAGTTTATGAAAAGACATATGATGGAGTAATGTATTCAAAGAGTTTTAACGTAACAATAGTACTAGTTTCTGTTGTTACAGCGATGGTAATGATGGTTATAGGTAGTAACTTAGCTTTATCATTAGGTATGGTAGGTGCACTGTCAATTATAAGATTTAGAGCAGCAGTTAAAGATCCAAAAGACATAGGATTTTTATTTTGGGGGATAGCAGTAGGGTTATCAGCTGGTACAGGATCTTACATGATAGCAGTAGTTGGGTCAATAGTTATAGCAATAATTATATTAGTATTATCATATAGTAAAACAGATAATTCTTCGTATTTATTTATAATTAAAGGAAGCAATATTGAAGAAAGAAATATAGAGGAAATTTTAAAGCATAATTGTTTAAAGTATAAATTAAAAATGAGAAATATAAGTCCTATGTTCAACGAAATTATTTTTGAAATTAAATTAAAACAAAATAAAGAAAATGATTTAATTAAAGCTGTTAATTCTTTAGATAACTCGCTTACAATTAATATTGTTTCTCATGAAGGTGAAATCGTAGGTTAGTAGGTGAATAGAATGTTTAAAAAGGAGTACTTTTTAAAAAAAACTGTTTTATATTTATTTGTATTAATATGTGTTACATTTATATATTTTGAATTTAAAAATTATAACGAGTCTGTGCAAGTAATGGACTTATATTCAGTTAATAGTGAAATAAATAAAATTGATTTAAAGATATCCTCTGATGACCTAATTTCATTAAATAGTAATAATGGTAATATGTTTTGGAGAAGTGTAAAAATGAAGAAAGATTCAGACTATACAATAATTGATATACGTAATAGCAAAGATGAAAATGCACCATTTGAAATTAGAATAGATGATGAAGTTTACAAATTATATAAAATTAACGAAACTAATATTAAAAAATTTGCGTTTGTACAGGTTTCAAAACTAAGTAATATAAAGTCATCAGATTTAGAAATAAAAGAATTGTTTTTTAATGAAGTAGATATGGGTACTTACATAATGGAAAAAAAGGTTTATGAATTAGTTCGTAATGATGAAATAGGATATTTTGTTTCTTTAAACAGTGAAACTGAATATATAAGGAATTTAAGATATACTGTTGATAATGAAATGCTAAGTTCTTTAGAATTTTTTTATACAAAAATGTTAAGTAAATATATTGTGATACACAAAATGTTTAATGGCAAGGATAATTATAATTTCAATAATCTATATTTCTTGTACAACAGTGAAGATAATAAACTAGAGCCATATATATGTATGGATAATGTTTCTTATAAACTAAATGATGTTTCTATAAATTTATCGAAGTTAATTAATAGTTCAAATGAATACAAAAATATGATAGTTAAAGTTGCTGAAGATGATAATTATTTAAATAATATTATTGAATTGCAGCAAAAAATTTATAAACAATTTGATGAGTATATTAAAGATGATGATCTAAAGAATAGAGAACTCTTAATAAAAAGAGGAGATGAAATAAGAAAAGGTATTGATACAAATCAAAATTCATTAACTGGTACTAGAGTAAAATATGCAGTAGATGGTAAATGGAAATATTTAAAGCTTTCTCATAAAAGTGGTTTTTATGAGGATAGTTTTGAATTAAGCTTTGATTATGATGAAAACTATAGATTATATTATACATTAGACGGATCTGAGCCAACAACAAATTCAATCTTGTATACTAAACCAATAAAGATGAATGATAGAAGTAGTGAAGAAGATGTGTTATCTAAGATAAGTACAACATCAGTAGAATGGAAGAAACCTTTAACAAAAAGTTTTAAAGCAGCTGTAATAAGATTTCGTGTTTTTGAAAATGAAACTCCTGTAAGTGATATTATAACAAATTCTTATTTTATAGCTCCAAACATGAAGAATAAATATTCATTTCCAATTATATCATTAGTAACTGATAGAGATAATTTATTTAGCTATGATAAGGGAATTTATGTATTAGGAAAGTCAAGAGCTTGGTGGAAAAGTAGAAATAGAGGGGCTAAACCAAGTAGAGGTAGCTTTGCCAATTATACAAGAAGAGGTCGTGAGTGGGAAAGACCAGTTCATATTGAATGGTTTGAACCTGATGGAACTGAAGGATTTTCATTAAATATGGGAACTAGAATAAATGGTGGTTGGAGTAGAAGTTATCCAATGAAACCATTAAGGTTCTATGCTCGAAAGGAATATGATGAAAAAAATATTATTAATTATGAAATGTTTCCAGGGTTAAAAAAAGAAAATAGTGATGAGAGTATAAATACATTTAAGAGATTCTTATTAAGAAATTCAGGACATGATGTTGTTTTAACTATGTTTGAGGATGCTATGACGCATAGTCTTATGGAAGATATTAAACTTGATGTACAAGCATATAGACCAGTTATACTATTTATTAATGGTGAATATTGGGGGATTCATAATCTTAGAGAAAGACAAGATGAGTATTATATAGCTTCGCATTATGATATGAACCCCGAGGAATTTGTTATACTAGAAAATAGATATGCTACTTTGCATGGACAGCCAAACGATAAAAAGCATTTTTTAGATATACTAAATTATATAAAATCGCATGATATTAGACAGAAAGAAGTTTATGATAATATTAAAACTAAAATTGACATTGACAATTTTATAAATTATTATGCTTTAGAAATATATTTGGTTAATCTTGATTGGCCGGGAAACAATTCAAAATTGTGGAGAAAAAATACTGAAACTTATGAGCCTAATAGTCCATATGGTTATGATGGAAGATGGAGATGGCTATTGTATGATACTGAAGGTGGATTTAAATATTATAGATATAATATGATAGAATATATGACTGTTGAAGGTCAAAAAACAGGTTTAAATGCTGAATGGGCTACTTTTCTGTTTAGATCATTATTAAAAAATGATGAGTTTAAAAATGCTTTTTTAGCTAGAACGGCAGATATGTTAAATACAAATTTAAGACCTGAGCATGTGATAGAGAGAATTGATGAATATCAAGCACTAGTAAGACCAGAGATACAGGAACATATCAATAGATGGAACACTTGTGGCAAATCTATGGAAGGATGGCTGAAAAATGTAAACGTACTTAAAGAATTTGCTGCAAATAGACCCAAATTTTTATTTAAAAACTTTTGTAATCATTTTAATATTAATGGCTCTTGCAAAATTAATTATAAAATAAATAATAGTAATGGAGGAACTATTAAAATTAACGATTACGAAGTAAATATTAAAAATGGTGAATTTGAAGGGAATTATTTTATTGGTGTTAAAAATAAAGTGGAAGCAATTCCTAATGAGGACTTTATTTTTAAAGGTTGGAAGGGAAGTATAAATGGTAGTGAACCTACCATATACATACAACCAAGTGATGATTGCTTTTTAGAAGCTGTTTTTGAAAAGAAATAAGTTTCATATAAAATAATCTAAAGGGACTACTCAAAAAATATTTTGAGACAGTCCCTTTATTTAATGCATGGAATTAAATAAAGGTGCAAGATGTTCGCTAACTTTATAGAGGCAAGTAACTAATTAGATTTTACAGGCGGTGTGCATATACTTTGCCTTGTTGAAACGTTGTGCTGCAATTACTTCGTAATAGCCTTGTTATAAACATTTTTTTAGTTTGTACATATATTGAAATATAAAAAGATATAAACTCTAAACACTCGCTTAATACTTAGGAGTGGTATATATGAATACTTTAGTTAGCATTATAATTCCTGTTCATAATTGTGAGAAATATATAGGTGAGTGTATTAATAGTATAATAAATCAAACCTATAATAATATAGAGATAATAATTGTAGATGCAAAATCTGATGACAACACATTAAGTGAAGTTAAGAAATTTAATGATACAAGGATAAAGCTAATAAAACTTGTCTCAAATGTAGGATTGAGTGAAGCATTTCAGATAGGATTTATAAACTCAAAAGGAAATTTTATAGTAAGAAATGATCCAGACGATATTTCAACTGAAAACAGAATAGCTGAACAAGTTAGCTATTTACAAAATGATAATAGTAAGCTGATGGTATCTTGTTTAATAAAGTGTATTAGTGAAGACGAAAAATTCAATAAATTATGCGAGCGTATACAAAATATACAAAATGCCTATAAAGATCAATTAGAAATTGAAAAAGCAATCATATCAGATTTTATTCCTGTTTTTTTTCCAACAGTGATGTTTAGAAGAGAATTATATACAAAAGCTAATATAAATTGTAATAGTCATAAATTTAATGATCAAATTGATTTATTTTTAAATTTTTTAAAAATTTCTTCTTTAGAAAAAATACAAAAAGAATTATATATATATAGAAGACATAACAATGCTTATCACATACAATATAATAATGAATATAACAAATATATTTTAGATTGCTTAAATAAAAGTGGAATCAAAGATTTTTTAGAAGCTAGAAAACTAAGAGATAATAAAAGGTTACACGATATTAAGATAAATTCTGATAAAGATTATAGTAATATAAGGGTATTGCTTTTGGTAGATACTTTAGATATAGGTGGAACTGAAACACATGTATTGAGTTTAGCAAAAGAATTAAATAAAAGAGGAATTCATGTTGTAGTAGGTACTTCTGGAGGTCCATTAAGATATATGTTTGACAAATATGGAATCAAAGTAGTTAATATTCCTATAACCCATAATAATTTAAATACAAAAAAATCATATGGGTCAATTGGAGAAATAAATAAATTAATTTGTAAAGAGAATATTAATATTGTTCACAGTCATTTGTTTGCAAGTATGAAGATAGGTGCAGAAATTTATAAAAACTACAAAATACCTCATATAATAACGCTCCATGGTCTTTATTATAATGATGAAATTATATGGACAACATGTATAGATGCTACTAAAATAATAACAGTAAGTAAACCTGTAAAAAATATGGTAGTAGGAAAATTTGGAGGCAATATAAAAAATAAATTAGTAATAATTCCAAATGGAGTTGATAATGATCAATTTACTGTAATTAATGATAGAAAAAGAATTGAACTAGGTATATCTGAAGATGCCATAGTTGCAGTATATTGCAGTAGATTATCTAAGAATAAAGCCATTGCAGCGAAGGTTTTTTTGAGGAGCTGTTATGGAATAGGTAAAGAATATAATAATTTTAAAGGTATAATTATAGGTGATGGACATGAAAAATGGACTATTTTAAATGAAGCAAATCAAAAGAATTGTAATCTTGGTAGAGATTTACTCAGTGTAATAGGTTTTAAGCTAAATGTTAAAGATTACTATAATATTGCTGATATTGTAGTTGGTACTGGTAGAGTTGCAATTGAAGCGATGGCATGTTCAAAACCAGTTATAGGATTAGGGGATAAAGGATGTAGTGGACTTGTTTGTTCTCAGACAAAAGAAAGACAGATGTTAGAATATTTTGGTGATCATGCAGCAAGGTATGGATTCAGTAATAATAAAGTAGTTAAAGAACTTAAATATCTCATTGACAATCCCGGTTTGAGAAAAGAACTGGGGGAATGGGGGAGAAAATGGTGTTTAGAAAATTATAATATACAAAATGTAGCTAATAGAATTATAGAGATATATAATTCATCAATAAATGCCTAGATATATTTATAAATATGGAATTGTATTTTATGATGATAGTATTGAACACTTTTAGAAAGTGTTCTTTTTTATATAATAAGAAAGTTCAACTTTTTTAATAAGAGTTCAAAAAAATTGCTAAAATAGCTAGGGTAAACCTTTGAGTAAAGTATGGCTCAATGTTTTTGTGTTGAAGCTTTACAAGACATTTTTTTTACTCGGAGATGCCTATATTTTTTTGATTATATGAAGATGAAAAAAT
>NZ_LOHE01000091.1 GCF_001559865.1 Abyssisolibacter fermentans | reverse complement strand
AGCTTAGAGATAAAGGAATTTTATAGTAAAACTATTGTATACCCTGATTATTCATATAATGCTGATAATATGCTGTAAGTTTCTGAATTATGAGCAGAGAACCTAAATTTTAATTTAGTGTAAATCGCTTATTCAGACGTAGTCTGAGGTACATCTAAATAACATTCGAAGGCATACCGAGTTGGTATGTCGAGGATTTAATGGATATCTTCTAATTAAAATATCTTAATAAAGGAATCTCCTATTTAATTCTTTCATAGTAGTAAGCGATTCACGTAAAATCATAGATTTTAGTTCTCTGCTCATAATTTTCTATGAATAATCTGGGTATAAGTATTATTTGGTGGTGATTATATGTATTTACAAAAAATTAATACAGCATTAAATAAACTAAGGAATATAGTTGATACAGAAATTAATATAATGGATGAGTCAGGATACATAATTAATAGTACTAATACTAAAAAAATTGGAGAATATGATTTAGAGGTAAAAAATAAAAAATCTATTGATGGAGTAAATAAAAAGGGAAAATATATATATTATTTTAATGATGATGCTCAAAGTAATAAAATTATTGTTTCTATAAAAACTGATGAGGATGATAGTAATGAGTTTGCAGAGATCATAGGTTTCTTATTTACTCAAAATTTTGAAGAAATCTCTGAACATGATTTTTTAAAGGGGTTATTATTAAGAAATATAAAAGGAAAAGACATAGAAAAATACTGTGAGAAATTTAATATAACTTTACAAGGAAAAATGCAGGTAGTGTTTATAGAGGTGGATGAAACTATCAGCAGTGATGTTGAAAATCTTATTCATGAAATTTGTTTGGAAGAAATATTTGTGAAAATAAACGATATGAATTTTGCAATTATAAAAAATTGTGAAGTTGATGTTAATGATATTGAAAAAAGTATATATGATGCTATTTTTTCAGAATTACTTTATGAGCCTAAAATAGGCATAGGTATTGTAATTGATGATATTAACATGCTATCATTGTCCTATGAAAAAGCTATTGAGGCTGTAAAGCTAGGAAAGGTTTTTATTGATAATAAGAATATATATTATTATAAAGATTTAGTATTACCTATTCTTATTAATTATTTGAAAGATAAAGATTTAGAAACATTGAGGTCACATATGAATGATGGTATGAGTGAAGTATTATCAGATAATGAACTAGTTATAACTGCTTCTAAATTTTTTGAAAACAACTTAAACATAACTGAGACAGCTAAAAAACTATATATTCATAGAAATACTCTGATTTATAGACTAAACAAGATTTTAAAATTAACAGGATACGATTTAAGAGTCTTCGAAGACTCAATTAATTTTAAGATTTCTTTATACATAAATAGACAGATTAAAAAGCTGAAAAATGAATAGAAACTATTTATAAATTAATGAGAAGGTGAATTAATGAAAAAGAAACACATTAATTATCTTGTTAGAATGTGTTTAGCAATAATTCTTTTATGGTTACTAATGTTCAGTGTTGATTATAGGCAAACCACAAAAAAATTAAAAAAACCGGTTTTTGCTATATTAAATAATGGTGTCGATGATGGTGGTTCGGGCACATATAATGGATTAGGATATTCCATTTATTTAGAAGGAAATTTTATGCCGGAAGATGAAATGAGTGGGGTAACATATGCTAAAATCACAGTTTTTGGTGTAAAGCTAAAAGAAGTTGTATGTAAATAGTTTTGATATTTAAGGTCACATTAATCTATTAAAAGAGGGTTTGTGATCTTTTTTTATGCAAAAAAAGATATTTTTGATACAAGTACAATATCTCAATCTAGTATGTTTAGTTTAAGGCTTATAAATTTCTAGACTATAGATTTTTTTCTAGGATAGATAAGTCTGGTGAGAAAATGTATTTAGGTAAAACAAAAACATGTGAAAAAATATCAAATTATGAATATCCTTAAGAAATAATTGATGATGTAGTAAATGAGTAGAAAAGAAAAAGAAAGAAGAAATAAAATTTGCTTGAATTAATTTTAATATAAAAAAATATATATAAATACCAATAGTTTAAAAATGTAAATATTAAAAAATAATGAAAAATAATAAAAATTTTGATATAATTGAATTGAGTTAATTACTTAACTAAATTATGCATGGTGTTGTAATTTTACTAAAAATTCAGTAGTAATGAGTTATATTACGGTAAAAAACGAAAAAACATAAACAAAAATTTCGAGAGATTTATATGAAAAAAATATCAGTTGTGGTTTTGTCTATTTTATTTATTTTAACTTTTTCTGTATCTGTATTTGCTGAAATGCAAACTTTCACGACTCGTTACACACAATGAAGATATTAAGAAACGAGGAGATAAGGTGGTTATTTATGAAGATTAAAGAGAAAAAAATTATTATAACTCTAATATCATTATTCTTAATTTGGAACTTGATTTGGGTTTCGGTAGTTAATTTAAGATATAATGAGTTTTTAAAAGATATACCTAAAAATAAGTGGGGTCGTTATTTTAAAGAAAAAGATGGATATATATATAGCGTAAAAAAACCTGATTATTTGCGTTTGACTGGAAATTTAGCAGTTAATAATAACAAAAAAGGAGAGGCTTTAATTATATGGCCATTAATGTTTGGTGGATATAAATATGGTTTTAGATTACAAAAAGATGGTTTAGCTCACGAAATTTATGTCGATGAACATATGGAACCAATAAATAAAGAAAATAAAGTATTAATTGAAAAATATAATGTTGAACTAAAACAATTATTTGATAAAGCAAAACAAATGTGGGAATTTGACTATAAGTAAAACAAATTTAATGATGGCATACATTTAAGTATGCTTTTTGTATTTAAAAAATTGTAAATAGCTAGGGTAAACTTATGAGGGAAGTGTGGCTAAATGTTTTTGTGTTGAAGCTATACAAGACATTTTTTTAACTCGGAGATGCCTATCTTTTACTGATTATATAAAGACGAAAAAATATAGGCATCAATGTCGTGGACAAAAAATGTCATGTAGCTTCTAAATAATAAAATGGTTAGATTTCTTTAGGGTAAACCTTTGTAAGTGCGAAGTTATTACATAATGGTGATTCATTATCAAATGGAGTGGGGCACGAATCTGAGAATCTTTGCTTGTTCCTGTAAAGAAGCAATTTTTTTCATTAAATAAAAGCGTTGAAAAAATTACTTCTTAAAAGTCACCTACAAAGAAACCTCAGATTGAGCCCTAGTAAAATTTATTGGTAGGGATAGTTGTTGAG